>DASXYV010000489.1:0-5442 GCA_036502305.1 Acidimicrobiales bacterium | reverse complement strand
AAGGTGGGGGCAACGTCATCGATCTCGGCTGCGGCAACGGCGCCCTGTTGGGGAGGATGGCGGCCGCGGCTCCCGGCGTGATCCCGTTCGGCGTCGACGTCGACGCCCAGCGAATCGAGCACGCCCGCCAGCTCCACGCCGGCCACGCCGACAACATCGTGAGCGGCGACATCTTCGACAGCGATCAACTGTGGGTCGAGGGGCGGCGCTTCGCGCTGGCCGTCCTGATGCCGGGCCGACTCTTGGAGACCGACGAAGCGCGCGCCGCCGCGCTGCGGGAGCGGCTCAGCCAGAGCTGCGACCGGGTGCTCGTCTATGCCTACGGCGACTGGCTCACCCGGGCCGGCGATCTCGCCGGCCTTGCCAGGGAGGCCGGCTTGACCGTGGTTGGGCCTGGTAGGCAGCCGGTCGCGCTCGTCGTCATGGACGGATCTAGCTCTAGGGGGAATGATGGCTGACAAGGACAGCGGCGACGCGAGCGGGCCGCCGTCGGAGGACGAAGGGCGAGCAGCGCGACAGCGGCAGTTCTCCCGGCGGGAGATCCTGCGGGCGGGCATGGCGGTGCCGGCGGTACTCGCGGTGCCTGCCCTCGCTGCCGCTTGCGGCGGCGGGTCCAGCACCGCTGCGGGCCACGGCGACCACACCGACTCAGGGAGCCACAACGACCACGCCGACCACTCAGACGCGGCTCACAACGACAACTCGCACGGGGACTCGACCCACACCGACTCGGCCCACACCGACCACGGCACGACGCACAGCGACACCGGTACGACGCACACCGACACCGGTACGACGCACACCGATAGCCATAACGACTTCAAGCACATTGACAACTTCGGACCTGGTTTCAATCACCAGGACCAGGTCATCAGGCACCACGATGGCGGTAACACCACGAGCACCCACCTGGACCACAGCGACATCCAGGCCAAGCAATAGCGGCTGCCAAGAGCGCCGGACCGGTCAGGCGACCGCTACTTGAACCAGATGCGCTGGTACTCGCGGCTCTGCGGGTGCAGGAGCAGGGCCACCAGGGCGATCTGGAAGATGATGCCGATCACCCCGAGCCCGAGCACCAGGCTGGCTCCGGCGACGATGGCGAGGATGAGCAGCACCAGAGGCAGGAACGCCGCCGCCACGCCGACGATGTAGCCCCACTTGCGCTCGTTGGCGATGCCGTAGGCACCGAGTACCTCAGCGGCGATGATGGCGATGCCGAACAGGCCCGCCGCCCCTCCGACGATGAGGCTGAGCAGTCCGAGCGCGGCGTTGACGTAGAGCAGCATCACCCCGATCTGCAGCGTCTGGGGCTGGGTGGGGTTGAGCCACCGGCGACGTTCCATGCCCATGCGCGCAGGCTACTTGACCGGCTGAGCCGTCCGCGCGGCAGCCCCGGACAACGTCCGGCCCGCCAGTTGGCCGCAGGCGGCATCGATGTCGGTTCCCCGGTTGCGACGCACCGTGGCGTTCACCGAGCGCGCGGCCAGCTCGCCCTGGAAGGCTCTGACCCGGTCAGGTGGGGTCGCCTTGGCCGGCCAGCCCGGTGTGGGGTTGAGCGGTATGAGGTTCACGTGGGCTCCGAGCGGGCGGGCGAGGTCGGCGAGCTCGGCGGCGTCGGTCGGCGAGTCGTTCAGGTCGTCCATGAGCGCCCACTCGAACGAGACCCGGCGGCGGGTCCGGGACCGGTAACGACGGCAGGCGTCCATGAGACTGGCGAGCGGATACCGACGGTTGAGCGGGACGAGGCGATCACGAAGGGCGTCGTTGGCGGCGTGGAGCGAGACGGCCAAGCCGACGCGGAGCCGATCCTCGGCCAGTCGCCGGATACCGGGGACGAGGCCGACCGTGGAGATGGTGAGGTGGCGGGTGGAGATGCCCAGCTCGGACTGGATGCGGTCGATGGCCCCGCCCAGCTGGGGATAGTTGGCCAGCGGCTCCCCCATCCCCATGAAGACCACGTTGGACAGACGGCGGGGCGGAACCAGCTGCCGACAGGACCTCATCGCCCGAGCCACCTGCTCGACGATCTCGCCGATGCGGAGGTTGCGCCGAAAGCCCGCCTGACCAGTGGCGCAGAACCCGCACCCCATTGCGCACCCGGCTTGGCTCGACACGCACACGGTCGACCGGTCCCCGTAGTGCATGAGCACCGTCTCGATCTGGTTGCCGTCGGCCAGGCTCCACAGCCACTTGCGCGTCCAGCCCCGGTCGGCGGCCGACTCGCGCTCGAGGCGCAGCGCCGGCGCCAGGGCAGGCTCCTCCGCCAGCTGGCACCGCAGCCGCCTCGGCAGCTCGGTCATCTCGCTCGGGTCCATCACGCGTCGGTAGAGGCCCTGCCACACCTGTCCGACCCGCCACGGAGGCTCGTCGCCGAGCAGGGCGCCCAGCTGGCTCCGGCTGAGCTCGTAGCGGCTGTCCACGTCGGCCCACGCTACAGGTAGGTGGTCGTGCGGGCTGGAGGACGGCTCGGCCCTCCACACTCAGTACCGTGGGGGTCATGGCGTCGGGCGCGAACCGGGTCCGCTCACGGAACATCCCCCTCCCGCATCGCCGTCTGTCGCGATCGACCGATGCCATTGCCGGCGAGCACCACCATCGAAACGTACAGGGAGGCGCCGCCCGGGCCGCGGTGTTCGGCATCAGCGACGGGCTGGTGTCGAACGTCTCGCTCATCCTGGGCGTGGCCGGGGCCCACCCCGCGGCAGGGGTTGTGCGGCTCGCGGGTCTGGCCGGACTGCTCGGCGGCGCCTTCTCGATGGCCGCCGGCGAGTACATCTCGATGCGAGCCCAGTCCGAGCTGATGGAGAAGGAGCTCGAGCTCGAGCGGACGGAGATCCACCGTCGTCCCGAGGGGGAGCGTCGGGAGCTGGCCCACATCTACGAGAGCCGGGGCGTCGATCCCGACGTGGCCCAGGACCTGGCCACCGAGATGATGCGGGACCCGGACGTGGCCCTCGACACCCATGCCCGCGAGGAGCTCGGCATCACGCCCTCGTCGCTCGGCTCGCCCGTTCAGGCCGCCCTGTCATCGTTCACGGCCTTCGCCCTGGGCGCGCTGGCGCCTTTGCTCCCGTGGTTCTTCATCACCGGCACCGCCGCCATCCTGGCGTCGGTCACCGTGGGCGTCGTGGCGGCCCTGGCGGTGGGAGCGGCGCTGGCCAGGTTCACCGGTAGGGCCGTGCTGCAGTCCGCCCTGCGACAGCTGGGGATCTCCGCCCTGGCGGCGACGGTGACGTACTCGATCGGCAGGGCCGTCGGCGTCTCAGGCGCGGCCTGACGCGGGCGGGCGCGCCCGACCTTCGTCGCCAGCAGGCGCTGCCGATGCGCGGGCGGGCACGTCGACCACGTACGCCCGGTCGATATGGTCCACCGTGAAGCCGACGTCGTGGTACAGCTTCACCGCCGACTCGTTCGAGGCGTCCACGTACAGCATTGCTGTCGGCAGGCCCCGTTCGGCCAGCCAGTCCAGGCCGGCGAGGAGGAGCCTGCGCCCGAGGCCCAGTCCGCGGAACGCGGGGTCGACGGCGATCACGTAGATCTCGCCGAGCGGGGGGTCGTGGTCGGCGTGGACCTTCGTCCAGCAGAACCCGGCCAGGCGCCCGTCCCGCTCGTGCAGGAGGAACCCCTGCGGGTCGAACCAGCGCTCCCGTTCCCGGCGCAGCAACGTCTCGAGGTCCCACTCGCCCTGCTCCGGATGCGAGGAGAACGCTCGACCGTTGACCTCCAACCACGCCACCTCGTCCCGCCCGGGCTCGAACGCCCGCGTCGCCACGGGATCCCGACTGCCCGGGACCGGCAGGGGGCGGCGCATCTGCAGGAGCTCTCGCCCGCGGGCCATGCCGTTCGCGGCGGCGATGGCGTCGTGCTGGGGACCGGGTTTGGGTACCCACATGTGCACGTGGCCTCCACCCTCCCTGGCGACCTCGTCGAGGGCGGCGCGCACCAGGTCGACCCCGACGGTGCCGCCGGGCTCGCGGTGGTGAGGGTCCACCACGAACTCGATGGCCCAGCTCGTCCGACCCCGACTCAGCTGGGCGTAGCCCACGGGATGGCCATGGCCCGCTTCCCAGGCGACGAATCCGGCGAACCCCGTCCGACCTCCCTCGACCAGATCCAGCCACATGTGCTCGCCGAGCGGGAGGTGCTCGTCGGCGACGGCTGCGAGGTGGAGCAGCTCCGACACGGCGGCGATGTCCGCCTCACCCATTCGGCGCTTCACCTCGAGCTGCACGCAGCCGAGGGTAGCGCCGGACCTCCGTGAGGCCCGGTACCGGCGATAGCGTGCTCGTCCATGGCCCGACCTCGCAGCCCTCGCGGCCGGGCCCGTGAGACGGCGGCCAGGCTCGCCGAGGAGTACCCGGGCGACGCGCGTGAGCTGACCGCCCTGCATCACGAGAGTGCCTTCCAGCTGGTCGTCGCGACCATCCTGTCGGCCCAGACGACCGACGAGCGGGTGAACGAGGTGACGCCCGCGCTCTTTCGTGCCTATCCGGGCCCCGAGGAGCTGGCTGGTGCCGATCTCGGGGAGCTCGAGGCGCTCATCCGCCCGACGGGGTTCTTCCGCAACAAGGCCCGCAGCCTGAAGGGCATGGCGGCGGCGCTGGTCGAGCACTTCGGCGGCGAGGTGCCGTCGTCGGTCGAGGACCTCACCTCCCTCCCGGGGGTCGGGCGCAAGACCGCCAACGTGATCCGCAGCGTCGGCCTGGGTCTGCCGGGACTTCCCGTGGACACCCACGTCGGGCGGCTCAGCCGGCGGCTGGGGCTGACGGCCCAGACCGACCCGGTCAAGGCCGAGCACGAGCTGGCGGCTCTGCTCCCACCGTCCGAGTGGGGTTCGTTCAGCCTCCGGCTGATTCTCCACGGTCGCCGGGTGTGCGTGGCCCGCCGGCCGCGTTGCGTCGATTGCGTGCTCAACGACTTCTGTCCGTCGGCAGAGCTCCCGGTCGGGTGGGCCCGGGGCCGGGCAGGAACAAGGGCTCGAAGGGCGACGTTGTAGCTGTATGGAACCGGTTCCCGCCACCTGGTTCCACGAGCGAGTGCGGGATCCGCCGCCCGGCTCGCTCCGCTAACGGCGCCCATCCGGGCGCCGTTAGCGTGTCTGAGCACTGGCGTCAGCGTCAGGTGCCTCGGCTGTCGGCGTCGATGACCTTGGTGAGGCGGCGCTGGGCCCCGGTGAGCGCCCGCTCGACGGCGTAGAGATCGGCGGCCAGCTCGTCACGCTCACTGCTCGCGTAGCGGTCGGCGATGGCCGTGATGCGGGTGGTCAGCTCGTCGAGGGCTGTCGCCACCGAGGAGAGCTCCGCGCTCGATGCAGTCATGCCCCGATCTTGGCTCGGCGGAGGCGGGTCGGGACACTGCCCGTGTTGCACCTTTGGTCGAAATGGGGCCGTCGCGCCCACCAGCGGCCCGCCCACTCTCGACCAGATGTGGAACAGACCA
>DASXYV010000488.1:0-2289 GCA_036502305.1 Acidimicrobiales bacterium | reverse complement strand
CCTACTGCTCGCCGCCCAGGCCGAGGGACGCTCACGTCTCACGGGGCTCTCGGACGGCGATGACGTGATCCGCACCGCCGCCGCCATCGGTGCGGTCGGGGCGGAGGTCGGGGGTCGGGCGCCGGGAGCGGTCCAGGTCGCCGGCGGTCGGGCGCGGCTGCACGAGCCCGAGGGCGTGATCGACGTCGGGAACTCGGCGACGGGGATGCGACTGCTGGCTGGGTTCGTCGCCTCCTTCGAGTGGCTGACCGTGCTGCAGGGGGATGCGTCGGTGGCCCGTCGGCCCATGGCCAGGGTGGTGGAGCCGTTGCGGCGCATGGGCTCGCGCGTCGACGGCCGCCAGGGCGGCACGCTGCCCCCGTTGGTCGTTCGGGGTGGGCGCCTGGCAGGTATCGACTACACGCCGCCCGTCGCCAGCGCCCAGGTGAAGTCGGCGGTGCTGCTCGCCGGATTGGGGGCGGCAGAGGACACCGTCGTGCGCGAGCCGGTTCTCACGCGCACCCACACCGAGGAGCTGCTGTCGGCGTGCGGAGCCAAGTTGGAGGTGACCCCGAACGGGCGCGGCCAGGTCGTTCGGCTGCGGCCATCGACCCTGTCACCGCTGACCCTGGACGTGCCGGGTGACCCGTCTCACGCCGCCTTCTGGGTCGTCGCCGCCTCGATCGTGCCCGGCAGCGAGGTGGTGGTGGAGCAGGTGTACGTCGGACCGGGGCGATCCGGCTTCCTCGACGTCCTGGCCCGCATGGGTGCGGTGGTCGAGCTGCAGTGGCGGGGCGACACCACCGCCGACATCGTCGCTCGCCACTCCCGTCTCCGCGGCACGGAGGTGACGGGCGCAGAGATACCGGGGCTCGTCGACGAGATACCGGTGCTGGCCGTGGCGGCGGCGATGGCGGATGGCGAGACGACATTCCGCGGCCTGGCCGAGCTCCGGGTCAAGGAGAGCGACCGGGTGGCGACGGTCGGCAGCGAGTTGTCCGCTCTCGGAGCCAGAGTCGAGATCGTGGGTGACGACCTCGTCGTCGTCGGCGGAACCCGGCTGAGGGGTACAGGCGTGCGGTCTCACGGTGACCACCGGGTAGCGATGGCGATGGCGGTAGCCGGCCTGGCCGCACAGGGCGGAACCAGAGTCGAAGGGTGGGACGCGGTCGCGACCAGCTATCCGGGATTTGTCGCAGAGCTCGGGAAGCTGACGTGAGCTCTTCGCCTGCCAGCAGACCGGTCATCGCCATCGACGGACCGGCGGGTGCCGGGAAGTCGACCCTCGCCGCGTCGCTCGCTGCCCGCCTCGGCCTCGATCGGCTCGACACCGGCGCCATGTACCGGGCGGTGGCCTTCGCCGCCCTCCGCGACGGCGTCGATCCCTCGGACGCTCGGGCCGTCGCCGAGCTGGCCCGCCGGGTGCGCATCGATGTCGGGCCCGCGGTGCGCGTCGACGGGGTGGATGCCAGCCGCGAGCTTCGCGGCCCGGCCGTGACCAGCGTGGTGTCGGCGGTGGCCGCCAACCCCGAGGTCCGCCGCGAGATGGTGCGTCGGCAACGTGCCTGGGTGGAGGCCCATAGTGGGGGTGTGATCGAGGGCCGCGACATCGCCACCGTCGTGCTGCCCGACGCCGACCTCAAGGTCTATGTCACCGCCAGCGAGGCGGAGCGGGCCCGGCGACGGGCGCTCGAGGCCGAGGCGACCGCCAACGATCTCGACCCGTCGGCGGTGGCCGCCGACCTCGCGAGGCGGGATCACCTCGACTCGACCCGACAGAGCTCCCCTCTTGCTGTGGCCGAAGGAGCCGTGGTAGTCGACACCACGGACCGGAGCGTCGAGGAGATCGTCGAGGAGGTGCTGACCCGACTGTGAAGCCATCGCTGATCTTCTATGCCGTCGCTCGGGCCGTGCTCGTCGGCTGGTGCCGCCTCTACCACCGGCTCACCGTCGAGGGGAAGGAGAACGTGCCGACCGAGGGGCCCTACATCCTCGCTCCCGTCCACCGCTCGATCGTCGACACCTTCGCCGTCGCCATCGTGACCCGTCGGCGCCTGCGCTACATGGGCAAGGAAGAGCTCTGGAAGGTTCGCTGGTTCGGCCGGATCATCGACTCCCTCGGGGCCTTCCCCGTGCACCGGGACGCGACCGATCGGGAGGCCTTTCGTCGGTGTGTCGAGGTCATCGAGGGCGGAGAGCCGCTGGTGCTGTTTCCCGAAGGCACCCGCCGGACGGGCCCGACGGTAACCGAGCTTCGTGAGGGGGCGGCCTATCTCGCTGCCCGCACCGAGGTGCCCATCGTTCCCGTCG
>DASXYV010000487.1:0-12496 GCA_036502305.1 Acidimicrobiales bacterium | reverse complement strand
CGAGGCTGACGCCGCGGGATGTACCAACGCCCGAGGCGGGCGAGCAGCTCGGCGTCGCTGCATCCGAGGAGCCAGACGAGCTCGACCCATGGCTCGTCGCCCTCGCCGGCAGGAGGCGGAGGGTGGCGCCGATCCTCGCTGCGGTTGGGCGGGCACACCTCCTGGCAGTCGTCGCACCCGTAGATGCGGCCCCCGAGGGCCGGTCGGAGATCGATCGGGAACGTCCCGGGCGCCTGAAGCAGCCACGCCAGGCACCGCCTGGAGTCGAGGACACCCGGTTCCACCAGGGCGCCCGTGGGACAGGCGGCCAGGCACCGGGCACAGGTCCCGCAGGTCCCGCCGCCGGCCGCCTCGGTCGGCGGGAGGGGCGCGTCGGTGACGACCGAGCCCAGCACGAACCACGACCCCTTGCCGGGTAGCAGGAGGAGCGTGTTCTTGCCGTACCACCCGAGGCCCGCTCTGTGAGCCGCGGCCCGATCGACCATGGCGTTGTCGTCGACCAGCACCCGCGCCTGCCATCCGGCGGCCTCGAGCCGGCGGGCCACGACGCCCAGAGCCCCACGAAGCGGCGCGTAGTGGTCGCTCCAGGAGTAACGGGCCACCCGGCCGAAGGCTCCAGGGCCCGGTGCCCCCTCCGGCTGCGCCCGCCGGTACGACCGGGCGCCCACTACCAGCGCCCGGGCGCCGGGAAGGGCGCGAGCTGGATCGGTGGCGCGTCCCGGGTCCCCGTAGGTGAAGTGCATCCCGCCGTGCAGTCCCGCCGCCTTGCGGTCCTCGAGGTGCCGGCGGGTGGACCCGAACGGCTCAGCCCCGGTGATGCCGACGGCGTCCAGCCCCGACCCCCTGGCCAGGGACGAGAGCTCGTCGGCCAGGGGGCGCAGGTCGTCGACGGCCAGGGCGCGGCGGACCACGACCCCATGCTGGCACTGGGGAGCCGGTGATACACCCGGGTGCGACCATGCCGGTCATGAGCGATTCGATCACGATCAGCTGCCACGACTGCTCCATGCTCGACACGGCCGCGTGCCAGGACTGCGTGGTCAGCTTCATCCTGGACCGGACGCCCGACGACGCCGTGGTCATCGACGCCGACGAGGCCCGCGCCGTGCGGATGCTGGGCGACGTGGGGCTGGTGCCCCAGCTTCGTCACACCCGCGCTGGCTGAGGCGCGCTCAGATCTCCCGGCGCAGGACGGCCATGAGCTGGCTGACCGAGATGACGTTGGCGCCCCGCCGCTCGGCGTCCTCGCGCACGGCCCGGTCGTTCGAGGCCACCACCACGGGCCGATGGGCGGGCAGGTCGTCGACCAGGCCCACGACGATGTCGTCGGCCTCGACGTCAGGTGGGGAGAACCGCGCTCGGACCAGGCGCCGGGGCCCGGTCGACGTCACTGGCTGCGCCGGCTCGACCCCGTCGAAGATGACGTGCACATCGGATTGGGTCCTCGTCGCCAGCTCCTCGAGGGCGTCCACGAGCCGGCGCCGCTGCTCGCCGATGGGCAGCGAGGGACGCCAGGCGAGTGAGGCGTTGTAGCCGTCGACGACGAGCACGGTCCCGCTCAGCCGCACCAGGTGCTCGGCCGCCTCCGGGGAATCGTCCCGCACGCCGGGGGGCAGCGACGCCGGACGTCGTGAAGGGCGCCGCCCCTTCTTCTGGGGGCTCGGCGATCGGGGCCGAGGTCGGGGGGGCGGCGGCGGGGGGGCGGCGGCCTGCTCGACGGCGTCGGCTACCTCCTGGGGGTCACCAGGGTTCGAGGGGCTGAGCGCGTCGGCGACCGAGCGCAGCCTGGAGGCGAGCGAGGATGCAGTCTCGGCAGCTTCCGAGATGTCGCGGGCGAGGGTATCGAGGTCAGGTCTCCGGCTCGCAGCAGCTCGCAGGCGGGCCAGCTCGGCCGTCGCCACCTCGAGCGCCCGGCTCGCCGTGTTCTGGTCGCCGGTCAGAGAGTCGGCCAGCCGACGGGCGGCAGCGGCATCCTCTTCGGCGGCTCGGCGCGAGCGACGCTCGGCCCGAAGCTCCTCGGAGGTCCGCACAGCGCGTTCTCGCTCGAGGGCCAGTGCCTCCTCGACCCGCCGAGCTGATGCCTCGGCCGCCCGCACCCTGCGGCGCGCATCGCGCCCGTCCTGCTCCTCGTGGCGGTCCTCTCTCTCGGCGCGCGCCGCCGCCAGCAGCCCGTCGAGCTCGGTCTGCCACCCCTCGGGCCGGAACACGAACAGCCACGCCGGCCGGCTCAGGTCGACCTCCTCGGCCGCCGCGGCCACCCGGTCCCGAAAGGCGGCGTCGTCGTCCACCACCCGCCGCACGACGTCCAGGGCCCGAGCCGGCAGTCGGGCGAATCCCAGCAGGGGCCTCATCGGCCGGGGGGCAACGACGCGTGGCTCGAGCTGCTCTCCGGCCCGTGCCACGGCCCAGGCCAGCTCCAGTGCCGGGCGCAGCAGGGCGCCCGACGCCGGCGGCGTCAGACCTCGCTCTCCCGCAGCACCTGCACGGCGCGGTCGGTGTCGCACCACCGGCACGACACCTCCTCCACCACGTGGGACAAGAGCTGCTCGTCCTCCACCGTGAGGTCACCACCAACGCTGTAGTGGTGAAACGCCCGGGTCCGGCGGGTCGTCACCACGTCGAACCGGGTCACGTTGCCACAGGCATCACACCGATAGCGGGGAGCGTCCACGGCGCTCAGAGTACCGTCGGCCCGATGAACCCCAGGCTGCGGGCGCTCTGCGAGCTGTTGATGCCCGACGTGCGCGAGTACGCCGGGCTGCACGAGTACGACGGGCAGGTGCAGGACCTCTCCCCGAGTGGGGTAACCGCAGCCCTGACCCGGCTGGGACAGGGGCCGTCCGACCCGAACGCCCACGACGAGGCCCACCTGCGCACCACCGAAGAAGGGCTGCGCACCGCGCTCGGCGTGGTCGAGGAGCACCGCCGCAACCCGCTCGTGCACATCGCCAACCTCGACCTGGCCTGCTACGACCGCGAGTACGCCCCGCCGGCCGAGCGCCAGGACGCCAGGCGGCGTCACCTGGCGTCGTGGCCCGACGCGGTGGACGGCGCCATCGAGTCACTCGACCTCGTACCGGCCCCGGTCGCCCGGTCCCTGGTGCCGGCGACCAGAGGGCTCGGCGCGGGACTGGAGGCGGGCGCCGGCGGCACCGGCGGCACCGGCCCGAGCGCCGATGATGAGGAGCTCGAGGCGGCCAAGAAGGCCCACCGACGACTCGTGCACCACCTGGAGGCGATCGGCGACCGCGGTGATCCTGACGTCGCCATCGGCGGCCCCAGCCTCGCCCGGCTCATGGGCGACCCCGAGGGGATCCCCGTCGATCTCGGGCGCCTGGCCGTCCGAGCCGACGCCGAGCGAGACCGCGTGCGCCGCCTGCTCGACGACGCCTGTGACCGCCTTCGGCCGGGCGCCCGGCCGGGCGAGCTCCTCGTCGAGCTGGGCGCCGACCACGCCGGGCCCGAGGGCATCCAAGCCGAGGCCCGGGCGCTCATCGCCGAGGCGACGGCGTTCGTGGTCGACCGCGACCTCCTCGCCGATCCCGGCGGCGAGTGCCGGGTGGGGCCTGCGCCTCCGTCTCGGCGATGGGCCATGGCCATGATGTCGTGGACGGCGCCGTTCGAGGCCGACGCGCCAGCCTGGTATTACGTCAACCCGCCCGATCCCGCGTGGCCCGCCGAGGAGCAGGCCGAGTGGCTGGCCGTGTTCAGCCGGACCACCCTGCCCGCCATCACGGTGCACGAGGTCACGCCCGGCCACTACGCCCACGGTCGCATGCTCCGCCGCCTCGACGGCGACGTCCGGCGCATCCTGTTCTCCTCGGCGTTCGTCGAGGGCTGGGCCCACTACGTCGAGGAGCTCGTCCTCGACGAGGGCTTCCACGCCGAGGATCCGCGTTTCGCCATCGGGGTCCATGTCGAGGCCCTCGTGCGCATCACCCGGCTCGCGGTCGCCGTCGGCATCCACACCGGTGACATGAGTCTGGAGGACGCCGTCCACCGATTCGAGGAGGACGCCTTCCTGCGGGGACCCGCAGCCCGCAGCGAGGCGGAGCGGGCGGGCTTCGACCCCACCTACGGCCGCTACACGTGGGGCAAGCTCGAGATCAGGGCCCTCCAGGAGGAGGCCAGGGTCCGGTGGGGACGGCGCTATCGCCACCGGCGCTTCCACGAGGCGCTGCTCGGCCTGGGTGCACCGCCGCTCGGCCTCATCGGCGACGCCCTCGGACCGAGGTGAGGCGCGGGTCCCTCGGGCTCAGTCAGCTCAGTCGGGCCGGGAGAACTGGACGATGGCGATGCCCAGCGCCGCCACGCCGATGAGCAGGACGACCCCGAGCTCGATGCCCACGGGCAGCCGCCAGCCGAACCAGCTGACCCCCGGGCTGAGCGTGGCGAAGTGGGCGGCCGACGAGCTGTGGGCGAACACCGCCCGGCGCATCGGGTCCACGGCGTAGGTAAGCGGGTCCAGCCGGGTCAGGACGGTGAGCCACTGCGGGAGCCCGGTGAGGGGGAACATCGCTCCCGACAGGAAGAACATGGGCAGCACGACGAACTGCATCACGACCTGGAACGACTCGACCTGCTGCATCCGTGCCGCCAGGACCATGCCCACGGCCGTCAGGGCCACGGCCATGAGCACCATCTCGCCCACCAGGATCAGCAGGAGTGGGGCCGAGAACGGTATGCCCACCAGCGGTGACAGCACGAGGATGATGAGGGCCTGGAGGGTCGCCACCGTGGCCCCGCCGGCGCACTTGCCCAGCACCAGCGACGAGCGCCGGATCGGAGCGACGAGCATCTCCCGCAGGAAGCCGAACTCCCGGTCCCAGACGATCGACACCGCCGAGAAGATGGCCGAGAAGAGAACCGTCATGGCGACGATGCCGGGGAAGATGAAGGTCCGGAAGTTCGAGCCCGAGGTGGCCGGACCTCCTCGGACGATCGTCGACAGCCCGGTGCCCAGCACGAACAGGAACAGCACCGGCTGGGCCAGGGAGGTCACGATCCGGAGCCGGTTGCGCCCGAAGCGGATGATCTCCCGTCGCCAGACCATGCGCGCCGCTCGCAGCTCGTCCTGCCATGCTCCACCGGCCAGGCGGACGGCTGCGACGTCGGGCGCGACGGTCGTCGTCATCGCCGGCGCGCCGCCCGCATCCACGGGGAGGCTGCGTTGCGCTCCGAGGACGACGCCTCGGCATCGCGGATGGTGCGACCGGTGTGGGCCATGAAGACGTCGTCGAGTGTCGGGCGTGACACCCGCACCGAGCGGATGGGGACCCGCAGCTCGGCGAACAGCCGGGGCACGAACTCCTCCCCGCCGGAGACGTGGAAGGTGACGGCCCCCTCGCTCAGCGTGGCCTCCAGCCCGAACTCGTTCAGCAGTCCCCGCATAGCCGCCACGTCGTCGTCTGTGCGCACCTCGACGCGGTCCTTGCCAACCCCCGCCTTCAGGGCCTCGGGGGTGTCGATCACCACGATGCGGCCGCCGTCGATGATGGCGATGCGATCGCAGTGCTCGGCTTCGTCCATGTAGTGCGTGGTGAGGAAGATGGTGATGTCCTCCTGGCCCCGCAGCTGGTTGATGTAGCTCCAGATGTGACTGCGGGTCTGGGGGTCGAGGCCCACCGTCGGCTCGTCGAGAAACAGCACCCGCGGCGAATGCATCAGCCCCCGGGCGATCTCCAGGCGGCGCTTCATCCCGCCCGAGAAGGTGCGGACGAGGCCTCCGCGGCGTTCCCAGAGACCCACCATCTCCAACACCTGCTGGAGCCGCCGATCGAGCCCAGCCCGCTCCACGCCGTAGAGCTCGGCGTGGAACATGAGGTTCTCGGTCGCCGTGAGGTAGTCGTCCAGCGTGGTGTCCTGGAAGACAAGGCCGATGCGCCGCCGCACGTCCGCTCTCTGCCGGACGACGTCGTAGCCGGCGACCATGGCCCGCCCGCCCGTCGGTCGGGCGAGGGTGCAGAGCATCGAGATCGTCGTCGACTTGCCCGCCCCGTTGGGCCCGAGGAAGCCGAAGGTCTCGCCCTGGGACACCCCGAAGCTCACCCCGTCCACAGCCTGGATCTCGCCGTAGCGTTTCTCGAGACCGTCGACCTGGACGGCCAGGACCCCGTTCCCCTCGCCGGGCGCCGCCCCCGGAGACGGCGCGGGATCAGAGGGTGCGCGGGTCGTGGTCAAGACATGCACGATAGCCGGATCGTCCCCGCGGACCGCCTCGCAGGCCGAGCAAGGGCCGTGCCCGCCGCCGCGCCCGCCCGGCACCGGCGGCCCACGGCCGACCCGGGAGGACAGCCCCGAAAGCGGGAGCAGCAGTTACGCTCGCCTCCCGTGGTGCACGCCTTCGTTCTCATCGAAGCGGAGCTGGCCCAGGTCGCCGACCTGGCCGAGGCCCTGGCCGACGTCGAGGGCGTCGCCGAGGTCTACTCGGTGGCCAGCGACGACGCCGACCTGGTGGCCATCATCCGCGTGCGCCGTCACGAGGACCTGGCCGAGGTGGTGACCCGGAGGATCGCCGCCCTCGGCGGCATCCGCAGCACAAGCACCATGGTGGCGTTCAAGTCCTACAGCCGCCACGACCTCGAAGCCATGTGGGATCTCGGTCCCGCCTGAGGGGCGGCCGCGCGCACCTCACCGCTGGGCCGCGGCCGTCGAGACCTCGACCAGCCGCGACAGCACTGCCGCGGCCCGGCCGTCGTCGATGACGGCGGCGGCCCGGTCGACGCCGGCCCGGAGATCCTCGGCCAGCCCGGCCACCACCAACGCCGCCGCCCCGTTGAGGACCGTGATGTCGCGATGTGGTCCACGCTCGCCATCGAGGACGCGTCGGACCGCGGCGGCGTTGTCGGCCGCCCCACCACCGCGCAGCGACCCGAGGTCGCACCGGGCCAGCCCGAGCGCGGCAGGGTCGATGACGTCGGCGCGCACCTCGGCCGCGCCCCCGTCGTCCACAGTGAGGTCGAGGACGCTGGACGCACCGGTCGTCGACAGCTCGTCGAGGCCGTCGTGGCCGTAGACGATCATGGCCCGCCTGGCCCCGTTGGCGTGGAGCACGCCGAGCATCTTCTCGGCCATGCCCGGGTCGCTGACCCCGACCACCTGGTATCGAGCCCGCGCCGGGTTGGCGAGGGGGCCGAGGAAGTTGAACACCGTGGGCACCCCAAGCTCGCGTCGCACTGGTATCGCGTGGCGCATGGCCGGGTGGAAGCGGGGGGCGAAACAAAATCCCATGCCCGCCTCCTCCACGCACCGGCGCACACCGTCTGGCCCCAGGTCGATCACCACACCCAGGGCCTCGAGCACGTCGGCCGAGCCACTCGCGGACGAGGCGGCGCGGCCGCCGTGCTTGCACACCCGGGCACCGGCGCCGGCCACGACGAACGCGGCCAGTGTCGACACGTTGATGCTCTGGCTGCGGTCCCCGCCGGTGCCGCACGTGTCGACGAGCTTGCCGGGCACGACGAGCGGTTCGGCCCTATTGAGCATGGCCCGGACCAGGCCCGCCATCTCGTCGACGGTCTCACCCTTGATCCGCAGAGCGGTGACGAACGCCGCCACCTGGGCCTCCGTCGCACCGCCGACGAGGATGTCACCCAGGGCGGCGGCCGCCTCGTCGGCGCTGAGGTCGTGGCGGGCCATGAGCCGGCCCAGGATGGCGGGCCAGCCCCCGATCCCGTCCAAAGTGGTCGGTTCCTGGATGCCGGGCTCGCCAGCGCTCGGCGCCGAGGCGCTCAGTCCCACCACAGGTCGCGCTCCAGCACGCCCTTGGCGATGAGGCCCAGCTGGACCTCCGACGTGCCCTCCACGATCGTGAGCTGTCGCGCGTCCCGGTAGTAGAGCTCGGTCAGGTGGTCCTTCATGTAGCCGGCCGCGCCGAGCAGCTGCACGGCGAGCCCCGACGCCCGCACGGCCAGCACGGTGGCGTGGTACTTCGCCATGGACAGGTACGGGACCCACTCCTTGGTGAAGCGGCCCTGGTCCGCCAGCCACGCCGCCCGGTAGGTGAGGAGGCGGGCGGCCTCGATCTCGGTCGCCAGCTTGGCGATCTCCCACTGGATGCCCTGGAAGCTGCCGACCGTGGTGCCGAAGGCCTCCCGACCCTGCACGTACTCGGTGGCGTACATGAGCGCCCCCTCGGCCAGGCCGATGCCGCGGGCCGCCACGATGGGGCGCATGGCGTTGAGCCCGAGCATGGCCAGACGAAAGCCGCCAACCTCGCCGATCACGTTCTCCGCCGGCACGCGCGCGCCGTCGAGGAGCAGCTCGCCGGTATCGATGCCGCGCAGGCCCATCTTGCGGTCTCGGCGGCCCACCTCGACGCCGTCCCAGGCCCGCTCGACGATGAAGGCGGTGATCGAGTCGTGCCGCCGACTGGGGACGTCGCCGGTCTTGGCGAAGACCGTGTACCAGTCGGCCTCGGCCACGCCCGACATCCAGCACTTGACGCCGCTGAGGACCCACCCGCCGGCGCGGTCGGGGTCGGGCACCGCCCGGGTACGCATGCCCATCACGTCGCTGCCGGCCTGCGGCTCGGACAGCCCGAACGCGGCGCGACGACTGCCGTCCGCGATGCCGGGGAGGTACCGGCGCTTCTGGTCGTCGGATCCGGCGATCAAGACGGGCCCGGTCGGCAACCTGGTCAAGAGGAGCATCAGGGCCGCCGTGTTGGAGTACTTGGCGACCTCCTCGATGGCCAGGGTCAGGCCAGTGATGCCCGCTCCCGAGCCCCCCAGCTCAGATGGGATGCACAGGCCGAGCAGCCCGGCGGTGGCGAACACCTCGAAGAGGTCCTGTGGGTACTCGCCGGTGTCGTCGATCTCTCTGGCTCGGGGCCGGACCTTGTCCTGGGACAGACGCCGCACGCTGGCCTGTAGCTCGGCCAACTCCTCGGAGAGCTCGAAGTCCATGGCCAGAGGCTAGCGACGGGCCCGCCCCATGGAGCCCGGGCCGCCACGTCCCCGAGCCGGCCTCGCGGGCCGGCTGTGCCGTCCGCTATGCCGTCTTGCGCCGGTGACGGATGATTCGCCGCCGCTCCCGCTCGGTGGCGCCGCCCCACACGCCGTCGCGCTCGCGACTCGCCAAGGCGTGCTCGAGGCACGGTTGCCGCACCGGACAGATGCCGCAGATCGCCTTCGCCTCCTCCGCCTCCTCGTCAGAGGGCGGATAGAAGACGTCTGGGTCGATGCCCCGGCAGGCAGCATGCTGACGCCAGGAGTGTTTCATGGTGGGGACTAATCCTCCGCTGTGAGCTCTACCATGCTGTTACCCGCGCTTCGCCAGACTTACGCAGGCGATCCACGGGGCCCCAGCCGTGGGACTCCGAGTATGTATCAACATCGGAGCAGGAGTCCATTCTTTCGGGGCGCCCGGCGCCGATCCCTGCTCGCTCTGGCTCTTCCCCGACTGGATCGCTTCGCGAACGCGACGCTCGGACGGCGGGCGCTATGGCAAGCTCGGGGCCGGATCCTCGATGGCCGCCTCCCCCACCCCGTCGCCGCCGACCCGCTTCGATCGAGCTCACGCGCTCGATCGACTGGGTGACGAGCCCTTCGACGTGCTCGTCGTGGGCGGCGGCATCACCGGGGCCGGCGTGGCGCTCGACGCCGCCGCCCGGGGCCTCAAGACGGCGCTCGTCGAACGGGCCGACTTCGCAGGGGGCACGTCCTCGAAGTCGTCCAAGCTGGTCCACGGCGGCCTGCGCTATCTCCAGCAACGCGAGGTGCGCCTGGTCTACGAGAACCTGGCCGAGCGCCAGCGCCTCCTGCACAACGCTCCGCACCTGGTCGCTCCCCTGCCGTTCCTCATCCCCCTCTTCGGGTCGGACGGCGTCGTCAACCAGGCCGTCTCACGCGCGTATTCGAGCGCCCTCTGGCTCTACGACTTGACCGGGGGGCTCAGGATCGGTCGCCGGCACCGACGCATCGGCGTCGAGGAAGCCCTGGCCCACGTGCCGACGCTGCGTACCGACCGGCTCGTCGCCGGCTTCATCTACTACGACGCCCGGACCGACGACGCCCGCCTCACGCTCGCCATCGCCCGCACCGCGGTGCTCGACCACGGGGCCGTGGCGGCCAACTACGCACCGGTCACTGGCCTGCTCAAGGACGACGGACGGATCCGAGGTGCGCGCCTGGATGTCGACGGTACGGGTCCACTCGAGGTCCGGGCGTCAGTGGTCGTGAACGCCACCGGCGTATGGGCGGACCACGTCCGAGCCCTCGACGAAGGCGCGGATCCCCACTCCATCCGGCCCGCCAAGGGCGTGCACATCTCGGTCAGCCGGGACAAGCTTCCCTGCGACATCGCCGCCGTGCTGCCGGTCCCGAGCGACCGGCGCTCGGTGTTCGTCGTGCCGTGGGGCGACGAGGTCTACATCGGGACGACCGACACCGACTACTCGGGGTCGCTGGACGACCCCCGCTGCGAGGCCGAAGATGTCGAGTACGTGCTGCAGGCGGTCAACTCCTGGGTGACTCGACCGCTCACGCCGGCGGACGTGACGGGCGTGTGGGCCGGACTGCGGCCCCTCCTGTCCGATCCCGGAGGCCGGGGCGCGCGACGAGCTCGCACCGCCGACCTGTCGCGCCGACACCAGGTGTCCGTCTCGCCCTCCGGCGTCGTCAGCGTCACCGGCGGCAAGCTCACCACCTACCGCAGGATGGCGGCCGACACCGTCGACGAGGTGGTCCAGGTGCTCGGCCGCGGGCGGAGACGGAGCCCGACCGGGTCGATGCTCCTTCGGGGCGCCGCCGGCACGGCGGAGCTCCGTCAGGATGGGGCCTCGGCGCGGCTCGGGGTCGATCAGCCCGTCGTCGACCACCTGGTGGGCCGGTACGGAGGCGAGGCCCGCGCCCTGCTCGCCATGGTGCACGCCGACCCCGCCATGGGCGCTCCGCTGGTGGAGGGATTGCCCTACCTGCGGGCCGAGGCCCTGTACGCGGCGCGCTATGAGATGGCGCACACCCTCGACGACGTCCTCAGCCGCCGCACCCGCGCCACCCTGCACGAGCAGGAGGCCACTGCTGACGCCGCGGCCGAGGTCGCCGATCTCGTGGCCCCCGAGCTGGGCTGGACCCCGGCCGAGGTCGAGCACCAGGTCACGGCCTTTCGGGAGGCGGTGGACGGCGACCGCGTCGCGGCCCGCGTCGCTCGCCCCCACGCCGGCCGCCAAGGCGCCTGATCGTGGCCGGCCGGGCCGCGCCCGTCTCGCCGATCGACATCGACGCGCCAGCCTCGGGGATCCGCTATCGATTCGCGGACCGTGGAGTCGAGGTCGACCCCGGGCTCCTCGACCGGCTGCGGGCGGTGTGCCCCCAGGTCGACACGGACGACGTGTCGCGTGTGGACGCCGGGCGGGACTGGTGGCCGCTGTCCATCGTGTGGGCCACCGCGGGCACGGCGCCCACCCGGCCCGCTGCCGTCGTCCGTCCGACCGACGCCGCCCAGGTGGCGGCGGTGCTGGCGCTCTGCAACGAGGCCCGGGTGCCGGTGACCCCGGTCGCTGGGCGAAGCGGGGTGTGCGGTGCGAGCCTCCCCGTCTTCGGCGGCGTGAGCCTCGACCTGTGCGGCCTGAAGGATGTGCACGCGGTCGACGACGCCTCGCTGGTCGCGGACGTGGACGCAGGCACCTTCGGCGTGGATCTCGAGGCCGAGCTTCGCTCGAGCTATGGCGTCACGCTCGGGCACTGGCCCCAGTCGGTGGAGCTGTCCACGGTCGGAGGGTGGCTGGCCTGCCGCTCAGCCGGTCAGTACTCGACCCGGTACGGCAAGATCGAGGACATGGTGGTCGGGCTCGACGTCGCCCTGGCCGACGGCCGCGTCGTGCACACCGGCGGATGGCCCCGCGCTGCCCTCGGGCCGGACCTGACCCAGCTCTTCGTCGGCAGCGAGGGAACGATGGGGGTCATCACCAGGAGCCAGCTGCGGGTCCATCCCATCCCGGCGGAGGAGCGGCGTCTGGCATTCGGTTTTCGCTCATTCGCCGAGGGCCTCGATGTCTGCCGACGCGTCCTGCGACGGGGGGCGACGCCCGCCGTGCTCCGCCTGTACGACGACGTGGAGTCGGCCCGCACGTTCGGTGCCGACGACACCTGCGTGCTCGTCGTGCTGGACGAAGGAGACCCGGTCCTCGTCGAAGCGACCACCCAGGTGGTGAGCCAGGAATGCCGCAGCGCCCGGCCTCTCGAGCAGTCTTTCGTCGAGCGCTGGCTCGAGCACCGCAACGACGTGTCCGCCCTGGCTGCCCTCGCCCGTCGTCACATCGTGGTCGACACGATCGAGATCGCGGCCCGGTGGTCGATTCTCGTTCCGATCTACGAGGACGCCGTGTCCCGGCTGAGGTCGATCGACGGGACGCTGGCCGCCTCCGCCCACCAGTCCCACGCCTACACCGACGGCGCATGCCTCTACTTCACCTTCGCCGGGCAGGGTCCGGAGCCCGACGATCTCGACTGGGCGGAGGCCTATTACGCCACGGCCTGGCGCGCCGTGATGGAGG
>DASXYV010000486.1:0-6454 GCA_036502305.1 Acidimicrobiales bacterium | reverse complement strand
CATTCCGCCGGTTGGCGGGCAAGACGCAGGTGTTCATCTTCCCCCAGGACCACCAGCGGACCCGGCTCACGCACGCCATCGAGGTCGCCCAGGTGGCGGTGAGCCTGGCCCGGGCGGCCCGGCTCAACGTGGCCCTCACGGAGGCGATCGCCCTGGGGCACGACTGTGGCCACGGCCCGGGGGGCCACGCCAGCGAGGACGCGCTCTCGCCATACGTGGAGGCCGGCTTCGATCACGCCGTGTGGGGCGCCGACGTCGTCCTGGCGCCGCAGAACCTGTGCGCCGAGACCCTGGACGGCATCCGCAACCACTCGTGGTCCCGCCCCGCGCCGGCCACGCCCGAAGGAGAGGTGGTGAGCTGGGCGGATCGCATCGCCTACGTCTGTCACGACTTCGAGGACGCCGTGCGGGCGGGGATCGTGACCCCGGCCATGCTGCCGGAGCGGGTCCGTCGCCGGTGCGGGCGGGGACGAGGCGAGCAGCTGGGCGCGTTCATCAGTGGCGTGCTCGACGCCGTGTCGGCGACGGGCGAGGTCGGGATGACCGAGGAGCTGGCGGAGGCCCTCGCCGAGTTCCGGGCCACGAACTACGAACGCATCTACCTCCGACCGGCGTCGGTCGCCCAGGGCCAGGGCGTGGCTCGCCTGCTCCGCGCCCTCGTCGAGCACTTCGCCGATCGTCCCAACCTGATCCCGGGCGCGGTCGAGCGCGGGGGCGTCGCCGCGGGGAGCGACGAGGCGCTGTCGACCGCCGTGACCTACGTGGCGGGCATGACCGATCGCTACGTCATGCAGTCGGCGGCCGCCCACCTGGGTTGGGACGCCGATCGGCTGCCCAGCGCCTGACCGGTCCGCGAGACCGGTCCCGGCTCACGAGGGCGCTCTCACCGCCCGAGCCGGCGGCCGTGCCACACGCCGAGGCGCCAGCCGAGCCATCCAGCGGCGGCCGCCACCAGGGCCAGCTCGACCACCCTGAAGGTGGCCCAGAGGGCGGCGACCACGACCCAGGCCACCACGACCGTGGCCAGCACCAGGGCCAGCGCTCCGCCGACGCTGAAGCGACGGGCGGGTCGGTCGGGGCCGCGGTCCTCGGGACCGAGAGCCGGCAGGCTGCGAGGGCTGCGACCGCCCCGATCGCGCGAGGGGGCGGGCGCCGGCTTGGTGGCGAGCGTCTGGCAGATCAGACAGGTGTCGGGTTGGAGCCCGTGGAGACAAGTGGCCGGTGCCACCTGTCCATGGTCGCGCAGTCGACCGCCATCGATGCAGCCGGTCGTGCCGTCATTGAACGGCTAGCTCCCGGCGGTAGATGCGGGCCGGTCCCAAGGCCTCGATGCGCTTGGCCGTCTCCTCGAAGGCGCGCGCCACCTCCCCGCCGGGCTCGGTCACCGTGACCGGACGGCCCTCGTCGCCGCCGGCGCGGAGGGCCGGAACGAGCGGCAGCTGGCCGACGAGGGGCACACCGAGGTCTTCTCCGAGCAACCGACCCCCGCCGGCGCCGAAGATCTCGTACCGCTTGCCGTCGTCGCCGGTGAACCACGACATGTTCTCGATCACACCCCGCACGGCGAGCTTGAGCTTCTTGGCCATCAGGGCGCTGCGCTGGGCGACGCGCTGGGCGGCGGGCTGGGGTGTGGTGACGACGAAGATCTCGGTCCTGGGCAGATATTGCGCCATCGACATCGCCACATCGCCGGTGCCCGGTGGCATGTCGACGACGAGAAAGTCAGGGTCGTCCCAGTGCACGTCGGTGAGGAACTGCTCGAGCGCCTTGTGCAGCATCGGCCCCCGCCACATGACCGGCTGGTCGTCCCCGACGAAGAAGCCGATCGACATGCAGCCCACCCCGTGGGCCACCGGAGGAACCAGCAGGTCGTCGATGACCATCGGATCGTGATCGATGCCGAGCATCTTGGGCACGGAGAACCCGTACACGTCAGCATCGAGCACCGACACCTTGTGTCCGAGCCGGGCCAGGGTGACGGCGGTGTTGACCGTGACCGAGGACTTCCCGACCCCTCCCTTGCCGGAGGAGATCCCCAGCACGCGCGTCGGCGAGCCCGGCCGGGCGAAGGGGTTGGTCTGGTCGCCCGCAGCCCGGTCCCCCCGCAGGCGGCGGCGAAGTCGGGTCCGCTCCTCCTCGCCCATCACGGTGAGATCGACCTCGATGGCGCGAACCCCGGGGAGGGCCTCGAGCGTCCTCCTGACCCGGAGGAGCAGCTCGTCGCGCCCCGGGTGGTCGGCCACGGGCAACGCCAGCGCCACGGTCACCCGACCCCGCCTGACACGGGTCGACCGCACCATGTCGAGCTCGACGATCCCCCGGCGCAGCTGAGGGTCGGCCACGGCGGCCAACGCCTCTCGCACCTCGGAATCACCTACTGACATCGGCCGCCTCCCCGGAGGCTGCGGGCGGCTTCATTCGAGCCAGCGGAATTATCCCTACAGCCATAGGTACAATACCGGTCGTGCAGGGCAGCCCAGAACGCCCGGAGGGTCGAGAGAGCGGTCGAGCGAGGACACTCGACCGGGAGCCGTCCGAGGCACCGGCTCCCGCCGACGCCCGGCCCCTGGGCGACGAGGAGTTCTCAGCCGCCGTGGTCGCCGTCACCTCGGCGTTCGGCGACCCGACCCGCCGCGACATCTACCTGTTCACCCGGGAGAGCGAGGGCGTGACGGCCGGGCAGGTGGCCTCCCATTTCGACCTTCATCCCAACGTGGCCCGCCACCACCTCGACAAGCTGGCAGCCGGGGGATACCTCGAGGTGTTCGTGGAGCGATCGGGCTCGGCCGGGGCGGGACGCCCCTCCAAGCGCTACCGCGCGTCAGCCAAGGACATGGGCCTCGAGTTCCCTGCTCGGCGTGACGACCTGCTCGTCCTGCTGCTCGGGCGGGCGCTCTCGCTGCTGTCCCCCGAGGAGGCCGAGTGCATGGCCGAGACGGTCGGCGAGGAGTACGGCGCCGCCCTGGCCGCCCAGATGGCCCCCGGCGAGGGACAACGCTCACTCCGCGCCGCCATCCGCACGGTGGCCGACACCCTCACCGCCCACGGCTTCGCCGCCCACGCCGAGGCCCGGGGAACGTCGGTGACCGTGGTCGCCGAGCATTGTCCGTTCGGCGAGACGGCCGCCCAGCACCCGATCATCTGCGCCGTCGACCGGGGCATGGTCCGGGGCCTGCTCGCGGGTCTCTACGGCGACACCACGCCGGTCGTCATATCGTCCCGCGCACGGGGCGACGACGCCTGCGTCACCGCCATCTAGTGCCGGGCCAGAGCGGGCCGCGCCAGCCGCCCCGGGAGGGCCGCCCGAGGACGCAGCCGCCCCGGGAGGGCGGACCGAGGGGACCGAGCGGGCGATGAGCCGTCACTACCTCGACCACGCCTCCACCTCCCCCGCCCGCCCCGAGGTCGTCGAGGCCATGATCCCCTGGTTCGCCGGCGAGGGGGCCGCCGACCCCGGCCGGGTGCACACCGAGGGCCGCATCGCCCGGGCGGCGGTGGAGGAATCGCGGGCCCGGGTCGCCGAGCTCCTGGGCGCCCGCCCCCGCCAGATCGTCTTCACCAGCGGCGCCACCGAGGCGATCAACGCCGCCGTCTGGGGCGCGGTCGAGGCTCGTCCCGGTGGGGCGGTTGTCAGCTCGGCCGTCGAGCACTCCGCCGTCCGGGACGCCTCGTCCCGTCACGCCGAGGTCGTGGACGCGCACGTCGACGGGATCGGTCGCGTCGACGTCGAGTCCTTCGGCGCGGCCCTGGACCGTATCGCCGACACAGGGACGCCGGTGGCGCTGGCCCACTGCCAGCTGGGCAACCACGAGGTTGCCACCCTGCAGCCGGTCGCCGAGGTGGTCGCGCTGTGCCGGGACCGAGGGATCCTGGTCCACGTCGATGCCGCCGCCGGTGCCGGCCACGTCCCCGTCGACGTCTCGAAGTTCGAGGCCGACCTCGTCTCGGTCAGCGCCCACAAGCTCGGCGGGCCGAAGGGCGTGGGGGCCCTGGTGCTCGGCAGAGGCCTCCGGCTCGATCCGCTGATCCTGGGGGGCGAGCAGGAGCGGGCCCGGCGAGGTGGGATCGAGAACACGCCGGCGATCGTCGGCTTCGGTGCGGCGGCCGAGCTGCTGGCCGAGGGTCGGCTGGCGGAGGAAGCTGTGCGCGCCCGGTCCCAGACCGACCGCGTGCTCGATCTGGCCCGTGCCCTCGACGGGGTGACGATCTACGGCGACCCGGTCCGCCGTCTTCCACACGTCGCCTGTCTGGGCGTCGCCGGCGTCGAGGCCGAGGCCGTCCTCCTGGGGCTGGACCAGGAGGGCATCGCCGTCCACTCGGGCTCGGCGTGCTCCTCGGAGTCGCTCGCCCCCTCCCCTGTCCTCGAGGCGATGGGGGCCGATGCCGAGCGCTCGCTGCGCGTCTCGGTCGGCTGGTCCACGAGCGGCGCCGACATCGACGCCCTGGTCGACGCCCTGCCCAGGGTCGTCGACCGGCTCCGGGCGCTGCGCGTCTGAGCTCGGGGTCTCAGCTGGTGGGTCTGGGGGTGTCAGGCGGGGTTCGAGCCGAGGAGCTGGCTCACCGTCAGCGGGCGGAGGCTTCGTGCCCTGATGGCGGCCACGATGGGCTGGAACGCCTGCACGGTCCCGGCGTGGCCCGTGTGCAGGCTGACGATCGATCCCGGCTGGAGACCCTGCTGCACCCGGGCGATGACTTTCGTCGCACCGGGGTCCTGGTAGTCGAGCGGGTCGACGTCGTAGCCGACCGATACGCCGTAGCCGGCGAGTCCCGCCTGCTGGAGGATCAGAGCCGTCGGCCGGTCGAGCCCCGAGGGGCGGAACCACCGGCCGTTGTTGCCCTGGACTTGCGTCAGGACGTCGGCGCAGCGGGAGATCTCGCTCGCCACGGCGCTGGCCCCGAGACTGCCCAGGTCAGGATGGGTGAAGGTGTGATTGGCCAGCTCGTTGCCGTCGGCGAGGATGCGGCGCGCGATCGACGGATTGGCTGCCAGCCAGGTACCGACGCCAAAGACAGTGATGGGGGCTCGGAGGGATTTAGCCTGGTCGAGGAGGGCGTTCGTGAGGCCGAGGTCACCTGATCCGTGAAACGTGAGCGCGACCGCCGTGCCGGTCCGTGACCCGTTGGCAATATAGGTGGCCGGGCGGCCGGGAGGGCTGGTGGACGGCGGCGCCGGGGCACCGGTGGTGGATGTCGTGCTGGCCGGAGCGGATCGGCGCACGGCCTGGCTGCAGCCGGCGAACGTGATCACCGCGCCGGCACCGGCAAGGAATAGTCTTCGCGAGACTCGGGGGGGCATGGCGTGAATAACGCTATCGAAGGGAAGGACGGGAGCCGTGACACGCGTTGGTGAGACAACCCGCGCCGGGAGACCGGTCGGGAACGCGGGTCGACGCCGGCCGCCTCCGGGCGTGCTCGTCCGACGGTGGGCGCTCGTCCTCGGCGGGATCGCCACCATCGTGGTGCTCTTCGTCTTCGCCAGCGACCCGGGCGGCCGGTCGTCTCCGCCGGCGGTGCCGAGCTCGGGCACCGGCACCACCTCCACCGTCAGTCAGGCCGCCTCGACGACGCCCGCCGGCCTGCCGGGAATGCCCCCGGTCCTGAACCCCAACGACATCTACGCGGCCGACCGCCCGGGAGCCCTGAGCCCGGTCGTCAAGAACTTCCCGTCTCTGGTCTACGTCCCAAACTCGGAGTCCGACACCGTGAGCGTGGTCGATCCGACGACGTACAAGGTGGTGAACACCTTTCCGGTGGGCGGTCTCCCGCAGCACGTGGTGCCGTCCTGGGACCTGCGCACCCTGTGGGTGACCAATGACCAGGGCAACAGCCTCACGCCGGTCGATCCGGCTACTGGCAAGCCGGGCGCGCCGGTGCCTGTCGAGGACCCGTACAACATGTACTTCACCCCCGACGGGCGGTACGCCATCGTGGTCGCCGAGGCGCTGAAGCGACTGGACTTCCGCGACGCGCACACGATGCAGCTGGTCCACTCGCTTCCCGTCCCCTGTGAGGGTGCGGACCACGCCGACTTCTCGGCGGACGGGACCTACATGATCGTGAGCTGTGAGTTCTCCAGCCAGATGCTCAAGGTCGACGTGGCCCACCAACAGCTCGTGGGCACGCTGACCATCCCTGGCAGCTCGCCCCAGGATGTGAAGACCTCGCCCGACGGCAAGGTCTTCTACGAGGCCGACCTCAAGGCCAACGGCCTCTACGAGATCGACGGCAGCTCGTTCAGGGTCATCGGTTTCATCCCGACTGGCAAGGGGGCCCACGGCCTGTACGTGAGCCGCGACTCGAGATACATGTACGTCTCCAACCGGGGCGAGGGATCGGTCTCGCTCGTCGACCTGTCCAGCCGATCGGTCGCCACCACCTGGCACATCCCCGGCGGGGGGAGCCCGGACATGGGGGGCGTGTCGGCCGACGGCAGGGTCCTGTGGCTGACGGGCCG
>DASXYV010000485.1:0-6279 GCA_036502305.1 Acidimicrobiales bacterium | reverse complement strand
GACGAGCTGGCGGACCGCGTCGGCATCATCTCCGAAGGACGCATCGTGGCCGAGGGCACGCCCGACGAGCTCAAGCGGTCCATCGGCGACGACCTCATCGTGGCCCGCGTCGACGGCGCCGACCAGGAGATCGCCGTGGCCCTCGAGGGGGTGCCCGGTGTCCACCACGTGGACATCCGCGACGGCGAGGCGACGCTGCGGGCGCCCGACGGCGCGGCGACGATCACCCCGGTGGCCGTCGCCCTCAACCAGCGTCGGCTGGCGGTGCACAGCCTCACCCTGCGCACGCCCACCCTGGACGACGTGTTCCTCGAGCTGACCGGGGGCCACATCGAGCACCTGGAGCCCGAGGAGAGCACATGACGACCGCCAGCCCCGCGGCCGCGCCGACCGCGCCCGCCCTCGACGACGACATCCATGGGCGCGAGGCGGGATTCTTCCGCGACCTGGTGACGGTGGCGGGACGGGCCCTGCGGCAGATCCCGAGGGATCCCGAGTCCATCATCCCCGCCCTCATCGTGCCGGTGTTCTTCTTCACCGTGAACCTGGGGTCGTTGCAGAAGGTGACCCGCCAGGCCGCCGGCATCGACTTCAAGGCCTTCGAGCTCCCACTCGCCATCGTGTTCGCCGTTACTGGTATCTCCAGGGCCTCGACCCTGGTGACCGACATCCAGGGCGGCTATTTCGACCGACTGTGCGTGACCCCGGTGCGTCGCCTCGCCCTCCTGCTCGGGCTGATGGTGGCGGATTTCACCCTGGTGGTGGCGCTCACCATCCCGGTCCTGGTGGTCGGCTTCGCTGTGGGCGTGAGCTTCGTGACCGGCGTTGCGGGCGTCGTGGCGTTCGTCCTGCTGGCCGCGTTGTGGGGCCTCGCCTTCACCGGGTTCCCGTACGCCATCGCCTTGAAGACCGGCAATCCCGCCGCTGTGAACTCCAGCTTCGTGCTGTTCTTCCCCCTCGCCTTCCTTACCACCGCCTTCGTACCAAAGTCGTCGCTCACCGGCTGGCTATCGACGATCGCGACCTACAACCCGGTGACGTATCTGCTGGACGGGCTGCGGGCGCTGACCTCGGTGGGTTGGAACGGCACGGCCCTCGCCGAGGCCCTTGTCTCCATCGCCGCTGTGGGTGTCATCAGCATGAGCCTGGCCCTCGCCGCCCTGCGGGGCAGGGTACGGCGCGGCTGACGCGGACTAGCCTGGCGGTGGAGCACCTGGAACGGGCCAGGCGCCGACCCCCGGGGAGACTCGACATGGCTCGAACGACGACCGGCGGCAAGCTCGACAACGACCAGCTCGCCTTCCTTGCAGAGCTGGGCCAGCAGCTGCGGGTGGACTCGATCCGCTGCAGCACCCATGCCGGGTCGGGCCACCCGACCTCGAGCATGTCGGCCGCGGACCTGATGGCGGTCCTCCTCGCTCGCCATCTCCGCTACGACTGGAGCGATCCGAAAGCGGACAACAACGACCACCTCATCTTCTCCAAGGGCCATGCCTCGCCCCTTCTCTACTCGATGTTCAAGGCGGCGGGCGTCGTCAGCGACGAGGAGCTGGTCAACACCTACCGCCAGTTCGGGGCCCGGCTGGAGGGACATCCCACCCCCGAGCTGCCGTGGGTGGACGTGGCCACCGGGTCGCTCGGACAGGGGCTCCCGGACGCTGTCGGGGTCGCCCTCGCCGGTCGCTACCTGGACGAGCTGCCGTTCCACGTGTGGGTCCTCTGCGGCGACAGCGAGCTGGCCGAAGGTTCGATCTGGGAGGCGCTCGACAAGGCGGCGCACTACGGGCTCTCGAACCTCACCGCCGTGTTCGACGTGAACCGGCTGGGCCAGCGGGGCCCCACGGAGTTCGGGTGGGAGCTGGACGCCTACCGTCGGCGGGTGGAGGCCTTCGGGTGCACCGCGTTGGTGATCGACGGACACGACGACGGCGAGATCGACGAGGCCCTCGTGTCCGCTCGCGAGGCCGACCGCCCGACGGTGATCGTGGCTCGCACCGTGAAGGGCAGGGGCTTCTCAGAGGTCGAGGACAAGGAGGGATGGCACGGCAAGCCGCTGCCTGAGGACATGGCCGAGCGGGCCATCGCCGAGCTGGGCGGCGAGCGCAGCCTGCGGGCCGAGGGGCCTCTTCCCGAGCGGCTCCACAGTGCAATTGGCCGTCCGGGGAAGGCGACTATCGACCTGCCCCGGTACGACACAGCGGACAAGGTCGCCACCCGCAAGGCCTACGGAGACGCCCTGGTCGCCTTGGGTGGCCGCCCTGACGTCGTGGCCCTCGACGGGGAGGTCAGCAACTCGACGCACTCCGACGAGTTCAAGAAGGCCTATCCCGACCGCTTCTTCGAGATGTTCATCGCCGAGCAGCAGATGGTGGCGGCCGCCGTCGGGATGAGCGTGCGGGAGTACGTCCCGTTCGCGTCCACATTCGCCGCGTTCTTCTCGCGGGCCTACGACTTCATCAGGATGGCGGCGATCTCGCGGGCCAACATCCGGCTCTCGGGCTCCCACGCCGGCGTCGAGATCGGCGCTGACGGCCCCTCGCAGATGGCTCTGGAGGACCTGGCCGCCATGCGGGCGGTCAGCGGTTCCACCGTGCTGTACCCGAGTGACCCGGTGTCGACCGTGCACCTGGTCAGCCTCATGGCCGAGACCGATGGCGTGGTGTACATCCGCACCACCAGAGGCGGCTACCCCGTTGTCTACGGTCCCGACGAGCGGTTCGCCATCGGTGGCTCCAAGGTGGTTCGCCGTCACGACGACGACGCGGTGGCGCTCATCGGCGCCGGGGTCACTCTGCACGCCTGCCTCGAGGCGGCCGGGACACTGGAGGAGGCCGGCATCGCAGCCCGTGTGATCGACCTCTACTCGGTGAAGCCGGTCGACGTCGACACGCTGCGCGAGGCGGCAACGGTCACGTCCGGCCGGCTGGTGGTGGTGGAGGACCACTACCGCGAGGGCGGGCTCGGGGCCGCGGTCATGGAGGCGCTCTCCGATGAGCCCCGACCGCCCCGCATCGCCCACCTCGCCGTGCGGGGCACGCCGGGGTCCGGCACGCCCGCCGAGCTGATGGACTGGGCCGGGATCTCGGCCCGACACGTGGTGGCGGCGGCTCGGCGCCTGGTCGCCACGGGCTGAGCGGTCCAGTGTCGGTCACCGCCGCCCGATCGGTCGGGCCCCTCCCGCCCGTCGAGCGGGTCAGGCCGGGCATCTGGAGCATCCCCGTCCCGATCCCGAACAACCCGCTTCGCTACGTCCTCGTCTACCTGTTCGAGACTGACGTCGGGCCGTTCATCGTGGACGCCGGCTGGAACACCGACGACGCCTTCGAGACGCTGGCCGCCGGGCTGTCCCATGCAGGGACCGACGTGGCCGAGGTGCGGGGTGTGCTCGTCACCCACATCCATCCCGACCACTACGGGCTGGCCGGGCGGGTACGGGATGCGTCGGGCGCGTGGGTCGCCCTGCACCCGGCCGACGCCAAGCTGATCCAGGACCGCTACGTCGAGCCGGACGACCTGCTCGTGCGGGTGGGAACGATGTTGCGTCGGGTGGGCGCGCCGGCCGAGGAGCTGTCGTCGCTGCAGAGGGCCTCGATGCCGGTCCTGCCCTTCGTCACCGCCGTCGAGCCGGACGTCCTGATCGAGGACGGCACCAAGCCCGAGGTCCCGGGCTGGGACCTGCTCGCCATCTGGACGCCGGGCCATTCACCCGGGCACCTCTGTTTCCACGAGCCCCGCTACGAGCTGATGCTCTCCGGTGATCACGTGCTGCCGCGCATCACCCCGAACATCCCCTTCCACCCACAGGCAGGGGCGAATCCGCTCGGGGACTACCTCGCGTCGCTGGACCGGGTGGCGGCCTTTCCGACCGACGAGGTGCTGCCCGCCCACGAGCACCGGTTCGTCGGGCTACCGGAGCGGGTGGCGGAGCTGCGAGCGCACCACGAGCAACGTTTCGCCGAGGTGGTGGCCGCCGTGGAGCGGGGCGTGACCTCGGCCTGGGACATCGCCTCCCAGATGACCTGGTCCCGGCCGTGGGACCGGATCGATGGCTTCATGCGTCGAGCCGCGGTGGGCGAGGCCATGGCCCACCTGCGGGCGCTCCAGGCGCGGGGCGTGCTCCGGGAGGTCAACGGCGAGCCGGCGAGATGGGAGCTGGTCGAGGGCTAGGAGGCGTCAGTCGCGCGTCCCGAGGGCCCGATCGAGATTGAAGGCGGCGCTGATGAGGGCGAAGTGGGTGAACGCCTGTGGGAAGTTGCCCAGGGCGTCTCCCGACATCGACGTCTGCTCGGCGAACAGGCCGACGTGGTTGGCGTAGCCGAGCATGCGCTCGAACACAAGCCGGGCCTGGTCCAGGCGGGACCGGTCCGCCTGCCCGGCACGGGTGAGGGCTTCCACGAGCCAGAAGGTGCAGATGTTGAACGTGCCCTCCTCTCCCTCGAGCCCGTCGGGGCTGTTCAGCACGTTGTACCGGTACACGAGGTTGTTGGCGACCAGCCCACCGTCCTCGGGCGCCCGGTTGATGGCGTCGAGGGTTTTCAGCATCCTCGGATCGGTCGGCGACACGAAGAACACCAGGGGCATCACGAGGTTGGCGGCGTCGAGGGTGTCGCTGTCGTAGGCCTGCATGAAGGCCTGGTGCTTGTCGCTCCAGCCCCGGCTCATGATCTCCTCGTAGATCTCGTCTCGCACCCGGAGCCAACGGTCGCGGTCGGCCGGGAACGAGCGCTTGTCCGCCAGGCGCAGCCCCCGGTCGACGGCGACCCAGCACATGAGCTTCGAGTAGAGGCAGTGCCTCCTGCCGCCGCGCATCTCCCAGATCCCCTCGTCCTCGCGCATCCAGTTGTCGCAGACCCAATTGACGAGGCGCCGGAGCGACACCCACAGGTCGTAGGAGATGGCGGACCCGTACTTGTTGTACAGGTAGACCGAGTCCATGAGCTCGCCGTAGATATCCAGCTGGAGCTGGCCGAAAGCGTCGTTGCCCACCCGCACGGGCCGTGAGGACCGGTAGCCGTCGAGGTCATCGAGCAGCTCCTCGTCCATGTGGTGTCGACCGTCGATGCCGTACATGATCTGGAGGGAGCCGTCCTCGTTCAGCTCTTTGCACCGCGCCTCGAGGAAGGTCATGAACTGGCCCGCTTCCTCGGTGAAGCCGATCCTCAGCAGCCCGTAGAGGGTGAAGGCGGCGTCGCGGATCCAGGTGTAGCGATAGTCCCAGTTGCGGGTGCCGCCGAGCTCCTCGGGCAGCCCGCACGTCGGAGCAGCGACGATGGCGCCGGTGGGGTCGAACGTCAGCAGCTTGAGGACCAGCGCCGACCGGTGGACCATCTCGCGCCAGCGGCCCCGGTAGGTACACCTGGACAGCCAGTGGTGCCAGTAGTCCACGGTGGCGGTGAGCATCTCGTTCTGGAGGTGGGGCGGGAGACGGAGGTCGCCGGTGCGGTGGGGATCTGCCTCGCTCAGGACGAAGGACGCCTCTTCGCCCTCGTCGAGGCTGAAGTTGGCGACTACCCCGCTCCCGTGACCCTTGACGGGGACGTCGCTGCCCAGGCCCAGGGTGATCCCGCGTGCGCGAAAGAGCGCTCCTCCATTGCCCACCTCTACCTCGTGGCTGGCCCGGGCGAAGTCGAACGCGGGCGCGCACTGCATCTCGAAGGGCATGGTGCCCCGGATGCTCGTCACCCGGCGGACGAGGCAGCGCCGGCCGTAATGGGAGGCGGCGGCGCCGACCGGCATGTAGTCGGTCACCTCGGCCACGCCGGACTCGGACAGGAAGCGGGTGACCAGCACGTTGCTGTCGGGCCAGTAGAGCTGCTTGCTGCGGAAGTCGTCGATGGTGGGCGAGATGGCGAAGCGACCACCCTTCTCGTCGTCGAGTATGGCCGCGAACACACTGGGCGAGTCGAAGTGGGGGAAGCAGAGCCAGTCGATGGAGCCGTCCGTCCCGACCAGGGCGGCGGTGCGCATGTCGCCGATGAGGCCGTAGCTCTCGATCGGTTGGTAAGCCACAGGCCCCCTCCACTCGACGGACACACGGAACGGTACCGTTCGTGGATGCAGATCGGCGCCACGACCGGCACGGGCGTGGACCCGGCGGGCGTCGCTGACCGCTTCGCCCTCGTCCGGCCGGTCCAGTGCGTCCAGCCCTACGGCCGGGGCAACATCAACCAGACCCACCTCGTCACCTGCGCGGCAGGCGCCGGCGCCCCTCGTCGGTACCTGCTCCAGCGGCTGAACGGGGCCGTGTTCGCCGAGCCCGACGTGGTCATGGCCAATCTG
>DASXYV010000484.1:0-2423 GCA_036502305.1 Acidimicrobiales bacterium | reverse complement strand
GTCGTCACGGCGGGCGGGGACACCGACGTGACCATAGTGGGGGCCGCGTTGCGGACACTAACCTCGCCCGGTGCACGCCCGCCGCCGCATCCCCGATCTGCGGGACTGGGGTGTCGAGCCCGCATACCGGGGCGACGACGGCCGGTGGCACGAGGCGCCGCCCTCGACCATCGAGGCGATCGGTGCCGCCTTCGGCACTGATGGCGGGGTGCGCGCTGGCCGGCATGATCCGTCACCTGTGCGGGTCGTTGGCGACGGCGACGACGTGTCGCTGCCTGGGCCGTGGGAGCTGACCCTTGAGGACGGGACGTCCGTGGCGGCCCAGGGCCGGCTGCCGTCGGGGGTGCCGTGCGGCTACCACCAGCTGCGGCGAGAGACCGACGAGCAGACGGTTCGCCTGATCGTGAGCCCACTACGCTGCCGGTTGCCGAGCCGGCCTCGGGCCTGGGGCTGGGCGGTTCAGCTGCCCGGAGTGCGGTCGCAGCGAAGCTGGGGCATTGGCGACCTCGCCGACCTGCGAAGCATGGCCCAGTGGTCCGCTGGCCAGGGGGGATCCACCGTCCTCGTGAGCCCCCTTCACGCCAGCCGTCCCGGAGAGCCGCAACAGGCGAGTCCCTACTTCCCGAGCAGCCGGTGCTGGCACAACCCGCTCTACCTGCGGATCGAGGATGTGCCGGGCGCCGACGATGCGGACCTGCAACAGCTCGCCGTTGCGGCGCGGGCCTTGAACGAGCAACGGCTCGTCCAGCGCGACCGGGTGTGGGAGCTCAAGCTCGCCGCCCTCGAGCGGCTGTGGGAGCGGTTCGGCGGCGACCCCGATTTCGACCGCTACTGCGACAAGGAGGGGCCGATCCTCAGCCGCTATGCGACCTTCTGCGCGCTGTCGGAGGCGCACGCGGGGGCGTGGCCGCAGTGGCCGGGGGGCGTACGCCGTCCGGAGGGCGCGGGCGTGTCGCCCTTCGTGTCTCGCCATCGACGCCGCGTCCGCTTTCACCAGTGGTTGCAGTGGCTGCTCGACCGCCAGCTAGCGAGCGCGGGAGCTGCCGTAGATCTGGTGCAGGACCTGGCCGTGGGCGTCGATCCCAACGGGGCCGACGCCTGGATGTGGCAGGACGTGCTCGTTCCCGGCATGGCCATCGGTGCTCCGCCCGACGCGTTCAACCGGCTCGGGCAGGACTGGGGTCTGCCGCCCTTCGACCCCTGGAAGCTGCGGGCCGCAGGCTACGAGCCCTTCGCCCGGACCCTCCGAGCGAACCTGCGCGGCGGCGGTGGGCTGCGGGTGGACCACGTCATGGGTCTCTTTCGCCAGTACTGGGTCCCCCACGAGGCGGATCCGGGCCAGGGCGCCTACGTGCGCTACCCGTCGGACGACCTCCTCGGCATCCTGGCCTTGGAAAGCGATCGGGCCGGGGCCTTCGTCGTGGGGGAGGACCTCGGCACCGTCGAGCCCTTCGTGAGAGAGGAGCTGGCCAGCCGCAACGTGCTGTCGTCCCGGGTGCTGTGGTTCGAGGAGGAGCACCCGGCCGACTTCCCGGCCCGCTCCATGGCGTCGATCAGCACCCACGATCTGCCGACCGTCGCGGGGCTGTGGACGGGCGCCGACCTGTCCGCCCAGCAGCGGCTCGGCCTGGAGCCCGACGCCGCGGCGGTCGACGCCATCCGAGCCCGGTTGCGGGCGCTGCTGGGCCTTTCGGACGATGCTTCGTTGGAGGAGGTGATCGTTGCCGCCCACCGGCTGCTGGCCGAGGCGGCGAGCATGGTGGTCACGGCGTCCCTCGAGGACGCCCTCGGGGTCGAGGAGCGACCGAACATGCCCGGCACCACCGACGCCTGGCCGAACTGGTCGCTGGCCCTCCCCGTCCCGCTCGAGTCGGCACTGTCGGATCCCCGCGTCGTCGCCGTGGCCGACACGATGCGGTCGCAGCGGGGCCGGGCAGCGGGGCGGTCGCGGCGGGGCCGGGGTCGGCGCGGGCCCCTCTAGCTGATGGCCGTCGCCTTGCCCTCCCAGTAAGGCTTGCGCAGCTCGCGCTTGAGCGGCTTCATCGCCCCCGACAGCGGGATCGGCTCGGAGCGAAACTCCACCGACTTGGGGACCTTGTAGCCGGCGATGCGGTCGTGCGCGTGCTTGATCAGCTCTTCGGCGGTGGCCGAGGCGCCCTTCTTGAGCACCACGATGGCGTGTACCTGCTCTCCCCACGTCTCGTGGGGAATGCCGATCACCGCGACCTGGTCGACGGCCGGGTGGCTGCCGATGGCCTCTTCCACCTCCACGGAGTAGACGTTCTCGCCGCCGGTGACGATCATGTCCTTCACCCGGTCGACCAGGAAGAGGTAGCCCTCCGGGTCGAGCCTTCCCATGTCGCCCGAGTGGTACCACCCCCCGCGGAATGCCTCCTCGGTCTCCTCGGGCCGGTTCCAGTAGT
>DASXYV010000483.1:0-3316 GCA_036502305.1 Acidimicrobiales bacterium | reverse complement strand
CGATGATAACTCTCCTTTGATATCGCATGTATGGTATCAACCGTCGGTGACGCCGCCGGCGGGCACGACAGCGAGGCCAGCGGCACGAGAGCGAGGTCGGCCCGGGTGGTCGGCCCAGACAGGGAGGTCGGCCCGGGTGGTCGGCCCCAGAAAGCGAGCGATCATGGCGTCGTACCACTCCCTGATCCCGACCGTCGTCGACAGCGGACCACGCGGCGAGCGGGCCTTCGACATCTACTCGCTTCTTCTCCGGGAGCGGATCGTCTTCCTCGGTCAGGAGGTGGATGACCAGATCGCCAACCTGCTCATCGCCGAGATCCTCTACCTCGACGCCGAGAACCCCGACAAGGACATCTACCTGTACATCAACTCGCCGGGCGGTCTCGCCTACGCCGGGATGGCGATCTACGACGTGATGCAGCACGTCCACTGCGACGTGGCCACCATCTGCGTCGGGATGGGCATGTCGGCGGCGGCCATGATCCTCGCCGGCGGTGCCGCCGGCAAGCGCTCGGCCCTGCCGAACTCCAAGGTGATGATCCACCAGGGGTCGTCCGGGGCCCGAGGAGCACCACGCGACATGGAGATCCAGCTCCAGGAGGCGCTGGCCACCACCAGGCGCATGGCCGAGATCCTCGCCCACCACTCCCACCAGCCGATCGAGCGGGTCGAACGCGACATCGACCGCGACTTCTACATGACGGCGGAGGAGGCTCGGGCCTACGGCATCGTCGACGACATCATCGCCCCCCGTCGGGGTGTGGCCGCGTTGGCGGCGGCCGCCGCGTCGTGACAGGGCGCCCCGCCCGGTGCGACGTCTGCAGCGACGTCGTGGACTCTGTCCACCCGTGGGACGTGCGGACGTGCGTCTGTGGTCGCCTCACCGTGAGCGGCGGTCCCAAGCACCGCCGGGTCCAGTGGCGGGCGGAGCCTGGGACCGGGTGGACGGATCTCGCTGACGAGCCCGGGGATGGGCTCGACGACAACGGGGCCGCCGACGAAGGGGCGGCCGACGACGAGGGCGCCGACGGGACCCCGTCAGCCGGTGCCGGCTCGAGCTGGTTGACGCCCAGTGGCGGCGACGGCCGCCTCGACCTCGCTCCCGTCGATCGTCTCCCGCTCGAGGAGCAGCTCGACGACACGATCGAGGGCGGGCCGGTGCCCGGTCAGCAGCCTGGTCGCGCGCTGCTCGGCCTCGCGTAGGAGCCGGGCGACCTCCTCGTCGATGAGTTGCTGGGTGCCCTCCGCGTACGGCCGGCCCCGTCCATCTGCGCCCAGATAGTTGGGAGTCGTCGAGGAGAAGCCGACCGGCCCCAGCCGATCGCTCATGCCGAAGTCGCGGATCATGCGGGTCGCCAGCTCGGTGGCACCGGCGAGGTCGTTGCTCGCTCCGCTGGAGGCCTCGCCCAGCACGAGGAGCTCGCCGGCCCGGCCGCCGAGGCGGACAGCCAGGGAGTCGAGCAGGTAGCTCTCGGGATAGAGGTGGCGCTCGTCGACCGGCAGCTGCTCGGTGATCCCGAGAGCCATGCCCGACGGGAGGATGGTGACCTTGGCGACCGGGTCGGCGTGCTCCGACAACACGGCCACCAGGGCGTGTCCGCCCTCGTGCACGGCGACGGCTCGCTTCTCGTCAGGGAGAAGCGCATTGGACGCATCGCGGCGGCCAAGGAGGATGCGGTCGCGCGCCTCGGAGAAGTCGCTGGCGGTGATCACCTCGCGATCGGCCCGCACCGCCACGATGGCAGCCTCGTTGACCAGATTGGCCAGGTCCGCACCGGAGAACCCGGGCGTGAGGCCGGCCACCACGTTGAGGTCGACATCTGGTCCGAGCTTTCGCCCCTTGATGTGGACGGCCAGGATCTTGGCCCGCTCGGCCCGGTTGGGAAGGGGGATCTCGACGGTTCGGTCGAAGCGCCCCGGGCGAAGCAGGGCGGGGTCGAGGGTCTCGGGTCGGTTGGTGGCCGCCATGACGACCACGCCCGTGGCCGGGTCGAACCCGTCCATCTCGGCGAGGAGCTGGTTCAGGGTCTGCTCCCGCTCGTCGTTGGACGCGAAGAGGGCCGCGCCGCGCTTGCCACCGATGGCGTCGATCTCGTCGATGAAGATGATCGACGGCGCTCGCTTGCGAGCTGTGGCGAACAGATCCCGGACCCGTGACGCTCCCACCCCGACGAACAGCTCGACGAAGCTCGACCCGGTGATGGCGAAGAACGGAACCTCGGCCTCCCCCGCCACCGCACGCGCCAGGAGGGTCTTGCCCGTGCCAGGGGGCCCGACCATGAGCACCCCGCGGGGCCCGATGGCGCCGGCACGCGTGTAGCGGTCGGGGTGGGTGAGGAAGTCGACGACCTCGCTCACCTCCTGCTTGACCCCTTCGTAGCCCGCCACATCGGCGAACCGGGTCGGAGGTCGCTCCTCGTCGTAGAGCTTGGCGCGGGAGCTGCCGATGCCCATGATCCCGCCCGCCGCCCGGGCGGTACGGCGACCCAGCAGCAGGAACAGACCGAGGAACAGCACGAGGGGCAGAAAGGACAGGATCGTCGGCAGCACCGAGCTGCTGGGACCCACACCCGTGATGGTCACGCCGTGGGCCTGGAGGGTGGAGGCGAGCTGGTTGTTGCCGAGGGCCAGGGGGATCTGGGAGCTGTAGTGCTGCCCGGCCTTCCCCTTCAACGTGCCGGTGACCTTGCCGTTGGGGTCGATGGTGGCCGTGGACACCTGGTTGGCGTTGACCTTGTTGACGAACGATGAGTAGTTCAGGTTGGAGACCGGCGGCGCGCTGCCCATGCTCGGTATGAACAGAAGGCCGACGGTGGCAAGGATCCCGACCACGAGGAACCAGATCCGCCAGCGCGGAGGCGGCGGTGGTGGCGTGGGTCGCTTCGGCGGGTCATTCGGGGGGCCCGGCTTTGGCGGGTTGGAGTGGTGTTGGGTGATCACGATACGCGTCCCCCCTCGACACTGGGGAACCCCCAACCTAGTTCGCCGGCGCCGCGAGCACCCCTGCAGCGGCGACTACCGTGCCAGGCCGTGCTCCCCGACCGGGTCCACGACCACCCTTGGTGGAAGTCCGCCGTTGTCTACCAGGTCTATCCGCGGTCGTTCCAGGACTCCGACGGTGACGGTGTCGGCGACCTCGAGGGCATGCGTCGTCGCCTCGACCATCTGGCGTGGCTGGGCGTCGACGCCGTCTGGCTCTCGCCATTCTTTCGCTCGCCGATGGCCGACTTCGGCTACGACGTCGCCGACCACTGTGACGTGGACCCGCTGTTCGGGACCTTGGCCGATTTCGACGGCCTCCTCGCCCGGGCGCACG
>DASXYV010000482.1:0-5244 GCA_036502305.1 Acidimicrobiales bacterium | reverse complement strand
ACGTCCGACGGGCCGGCCGAGCGGGTGAGCCGGCGTCGCCAGCCGGGCTTCGAGACTCGCGCCATCCATGCGGGCCAGGAGCCCGATCCGGCGACGGGAGCGGTGGTGCCTCCCGTCCACCTGGCGACGACCTTTCGGCAGAACGCCGTCGGCGAGCACCAGGGCTACGAGTACTCCCGCTCGGGCAACCCGACGCGAGAGGGGTTGGAGCGCCAGGTGGCCGATCTGGAGGGAGCGGCCTTCGGCTACGCCTTTGCCAGCGGCATGGCTGCCGAGGACGCGGTGCTGCGCGCCGCTCTCCGTCCGGGTGACCACCTGATCCTGCCGGTCGACGCCTATGGCGGCACCTATCGTCTGGTGGACCGGGTGCACACTCCCGCCGGCCTGACCTTCAGCACGGTCGACCTCTCCGACCCGGTCGCCCTCGACCGCGGGTGGCGGCCCGGCACCCGCATGGTGTGGGTCGAGACGCCCAGCAACCCTCTGCTGTCGATCGTGGACATCTCGGCACTCGCCGCGGTCGCCCACGCCCGCGACGCCCTGGTCGTGGTCGACAACACCTTCGCCACGCCCTACCTCCAGCGTCCCCTCGCCCTGGGCGCCGATATCGTCGTCCACTCGTCGACCAAGTACCTCGGCGGTCACTCCGACGTGACGGGTGGATTCGTCGCCCTGGACGACCCCCTCCAGGCCGAGCGGGTCGCCTTTCTGCAGAATGCCGTCGGGGCCGTACCGGGTCCGCTCGACTGCTTTCTGGTCCAACGGGGCGTCAAGACCCTCGCCCTGCGGATGGAGCGCCACTGCGCCAACGCCGAGGCGGTCGCCGCCTTCCTCTCCGACCACCCGAAGGTGGCCGCCGTCAACTACCCGGGCCTGCCGACCCATCCGGGTCACGACGTGGCGGCGCGCCAGATGGCGGGTTTCGGGGGGATGGTGTCGTTCGTCCACGCTGGTGGCGAGGCGCCCGCCCTCGCGGCCGTGGCGCAGACCCAGGTGTTCGCCCTGGCCGAGTCGCTGGGCGCGGTGGAGTCGCTGATCGAGCACCCGGCCCGCATGACCCACTCGTCGCTGAGCGAGTCGGCCCTGGCCGTCGAGCCCAGCCTGGTCCGGCTGTCGGTGGGCATCGAGACCATCGACGACCTCCTGGACGATCTGGACCGGGCTCTCGAGAGCTGAGCCGGCATCGTGGCCGGCCCGGGAGGCCGGCCCGAGAACGCTGGAACATCTCATGGCGTTGCGCGGTTTGCCAGACTATGACGATCACGCTTTCGAAGGACCTGTACACGGCCCATGCCACGGCGACCGGAGGCCGCGAGGGCCATTCTGCGACTGACGACGGCCTGCTCGACGTCGACCTGGCCGTACCGAAGGAGATGGGTGGGCCGGGCGGCGCGACCAATCCCGAGCAGCTCTTCGCCGTCGGCTACGCGGCCTGCTTCCAGAGCGCCTTGGGCGCAGTCGGGCGCCGGCAGAAGGTGGACACGTCGCAGTCCAGAGTGTCCACCGAGGTAACCATCGGAGTGGCAGGCGAGGGTGCCTTCGGGCTCAAGGTGCGCATCCACGTGTCGATACCCGGGGTCGGGAGCGAGACGGCGGAGCGGCTCACCGAGGCGGCCCACAAGGTGTGTCCGTACTCGAACGCAACGCGTGGCAACATCGAGGTTGCGCTCAGCGCCGACGGCTGACGCGGCGCCTGAGAGCGTCGACACTGGTCTCCACCAAGAGCCCGTCGCGCGCGAGCCATTCCAGGTTTCGTCGGTGGAGGTCGTCGGCGGGATCGAAGCGGTTGAGGTGGACGAGCACGACGGGGTGAGCGACAACGCCGGCCGACAGCCTCACGAGGTTGAGAACGCCCAGACCGGCATCGGCCACCAGCAGGACGATGTCGGGGCGGAGTGCATGAGCCAGGGCGACCGCGTCACCGTGTGCAGCCATCGGAGACCGCACTCCGCCCACCCCCTCGATGAAGCCGACCTCGACACCCTCTGGCCAGATGAGCTCCCCGATCAGGTCCGAGATCGTGAACGCCGCGCCCCCGAGCACCTCGACCGCCATCGGTGGCGCCATGGCCAGCCCGTACCAGCGGTGCGGCGGACACACCTCCTCGGGGTGCTCGCCTGACGCGTCGGCCAGCACCTCGGCATCGGTCCGTTCACCAGGCACGAAGGATTGAACCGGCTTGCGGACGGCGACCCGCCGTCCGTCCTGGCGCAGCTGCTCGATGAGCCGCGCCGTCACCCAGGTCTTGCCCACCTCGGTCCCCGTCCCGAGCACGAGCACGACCCGGTCAGGACGGGTCAAGGCAGAGCAGTCCGAGATCGTGCAGGGCGCCGAGGAGCATCTCCACCTGGGCCGTGCTGTGAGCGGCGGACAGCGTCACCCGCAGACGTGAGGATCCGGCCGCGACGGTCGGTGGTCGGATGGCCGGCACCAGCAGCCCCCGCTCGAGCAGGGCCCGGGCGGCCTCCACGGCGTGCGCCTCCTCGCCGAGGATGACGGGGACGATCGGGGAGGGGTGGCCCGGCCTGATCGTCTCGACGTGGAGGCGTAGGCGAGCATGCAGCGCGTCGCCATCAGGCGAGCGCATCACGCCGAGAGCCGCCAGTGCGGCGGCGGCGTCGGCGGGGCTCAGGGCGGTGGTGAAGATGAACGGTCGGGCCCGGTTGACCAGCAGCTCGATCCAACGACGGGAACCGGCGACGAATCCCCCGAGCGAGCCCAGCGTCTTGGACAGCGTTCCCACCCGCAGCAGCTCGACCTCTTCGTCGAGCCCCGTCGTGTCGGGTCCCAGGACGGCGTGAGCCTCGTCGAGGACGAGGAGCGCCCGGCGCTCGGCACAGAGACGAGCGAGGCCCTCGAGGTCCGCCACGTCCCCATCCATGGAGAAGACCGAGTCGGAGACCACGATGACCCGGCCCTCGGCGGCCGCAGTGAGCGCGGCCAGATGGTCGAGGTCCCCGTGGTCGAAGACGCGCGTCTCCGCTCGAGCCAGACGACAGCCGTCGACGATCGAGGCGTGGTTGAGGGCATCCGAGCAGATCGTCGCACCCTGCCCGCCGAGCGCGGTCAGCAGGCCGAGATTGGCGGCGTACCCCGTCGGGAAGGCGAGCGCCGCCTCGGTCGCCTTCCACTCGGCCAAGGCGGACTCGAGATCGCGGTGGACCGGGCGCGATCCCACGATGAGGCGGGATGCTCCTGCCCCCGCGCCCCAGCGATCGAGGGCGTCGTGCGCGGCGGCGATCACCGCCGGATGGTTGGCCAGCCCGAGGTAGTCGTTGGAGGCGAAGGACACGACCGGGCGCTCCTCGTCGACCAGCCGCCCGCAGGGGCCAGCCGCGTCGAGTGTTCGCGGCTCCCGCCACTGCCCGGCTCCGCCGATCTCGGCGAGGGCGCCGTCGCGCCAGTGCACCCAGGTCACCTTTTCGTGCAGACTTCCTCGACGGCGGCGGCCACGGTCGAGACGATGCGGTCGATCTCGACTGCGGTGACCGTGAGCGGGGGCATGATCACGACCACGTCGCCCAGGGGGCGGATGAGGACACCCCGGCGCACGCAGGCGGCCGACACCTGTCGACCCCAACGCAGCCCTTCGGTCGGGGGGCAGAGCTCGATCCCGCCCATGAGACCGTGCAGGCGGACCTCGGCGACGGCCGGGTGACGCCCGACCGTGCGCTCCAGCCCGCCGCGCAGCTGCTCCGACCGGCTGCGCACGTTCGTGAGGACGTCCCCGTCCACGAGCAGCTGCAGATGGCGGTGGGCCACGGCAGCGGCCAAGGCGTTCCCGCCATACGAGTGGCCGTGGTAGAGGGTGCGAGCGGAGAGGTCGGGGCCGAGGAAGGCCTCGTAGACACGATCGTTGGCCACCGTGGCCGACATCGGCAGATAGCCGCCGGTGATCCCCTTTCCCAGACAGAGCAGATCGGGTGAGATCCCGCACTGCTCGCTGGCGAAGAGCGTTCCGGTGCGACCGAACCCAGTCGCCACCTCGTCACAGACGAGGAGCACGTCGCTCGCCCCACAGGTCTCGGCCAGCCGCGCCAACGAGGGCGGCGGGGCGAGGAGCATGCCCGCAGCGCCCTGGACGAGGGGCTCCACGACGACGGCGGCCAGATCGTCGCGGTACCTGCGCACCATCCGGCACGCAGCATCGAGAGAGGGGTCCTCGGCGAACGACGGGGCTCGCAGCACGGGGAACCGCAGCGGGTCGAACACGTCGGTGCCGAACCCGCCCCCGCCGAGCGACAGCGATCCCACCGTGTCGCCGTGGTAGGCCTCGCCGAAGGCGAGATAACCCGTCCTTGGTCGGTCCTTGTTGGCCCAGAACTGAAAGGCGATCTTGAGCGCCTGCTCCACGGCGCTGGCGCCATCTGACGCAAACAGGAAGTGCGGGCGCCTGACCGGGACGAGGGGAGCGAGGGCCTCGGCCAGCTCGATCACAACCCGGTTGCCGTTGCCGAGCATGGTCGAGTGGGCGATCCGGTCGAGCTGATCGACAACCGCCTGGTCGAGCTCGGGGACGCCATGGCCGAGGGTCGTCACCCACAACGACGACACCGCGTCCAGGTAGCGGCGCCCGTCAGGGTCGATGAGCTCGCGGCCCTCGCCCCGATCGACGATCACCGGCTCGTTCTCGGCGTAGGTGGACATCTGGGTGAAGCCGTGCCACACAACCTCGGCGTCCCGCTTGATCCAGGCCTCGGCTGAGTCCATGCCGAGGCACGCTAGTGTCCTCTGGCCGTATGCCTCGCCTGACCCTGACGTTCGACAACGGGCCCCACCCGGAGACGACCGAGGGCGTCCTCCGGGTGCTCGACGAGCGTCAGCTGCAGGCCACCTTCTTCGTGGTCGGCGACGAGCTGGCCCGGCCTGGCGGCCGGGCCACCGCCGAGCGGGCCCGGACGGCGGGCCACTGGATCGGCAACCACTCGATGACCCACCTCGTGCCGCTCGGCGAGCCGGGAGGCGACGACAACCTCGACGAGGAGATCGGGGCCGCCCAGGAGCTGCTCGACGATCTGGCTCACCCGGACCGGCTCTTCCGGCCCTTCGGCGGCGGTGGCCACCTCGGACCCCACCTGCTCAGCCCGAGCGCCCTCGCCTACCTGATCGATCACCAGTACTCGCTGGCGCTGTGGAACTGCGTGCCCCGCGACTGGGAGGACCCGACCGGCTGGGTCGAACGGGCCCGGCAGGACGTAGCCAACCGGGACTGGACGGTCCTCGTCCTCCACGACTTGCCGACGG
>DASXYV010000481.1:0-2486 GCA_036502305.1 Acidimicrobiales bacterium | reverse complement strand
GCACCGCCAGCCCGCCCTTCATGTCGGTCGCGCCGAGTCCCCACAGGGTGTCACCCTCGACCCGTGCGCCCTGATTGTCGTTCGGCGGCACGGTGTCGAGATGGCCAGCCAGGAGCAGCCGCTGCTCACGGCCCAGCTGGGTCCGAGCCACCACCGTGTTCGCCACCCGGTCGAGCTGCAGCCAGAGCGCCGCCTTCAGCAACGCCTCGATGTGGTCGGCGATGGCGCCCTCGTCGTGGCTGACCGAGGGGATGTCGACCAGCTCGGCGCTGCGGGCGAGAAGGTCCCTCACCGCCGGGCCGTCGGCCGCGCCGACAACAGGGCCGGGGCGCTCACACCGAAACTCCGTGGTCGCGGAGCACCTCGTTGAGCCGGGACTTGTCGTGCCGCTCGCCCTCGGTGAGCCGCTTGATCACCAGCACGCACGGGATGAAGAACTCCCCGCCGGGATACCGCCGCGGTCGAGAGGCACTGATGGCCACGCTCCACGGCGGCACGACGCCCCGCCCGACCTCGGCGCCCGTCTCGGCGTCGATCACGGGGATCGAGGGATTGAGAATCACGCCCTCCCCCAGCACCGCGCCGCGCCCGATCCGGGCCCCCTGGGTCACCATGCAGCGGCTGCCGACCATGGCCTCGTCCTCCACGACCACCGGGGCCGCCTGGGCCGGCTCGAGCACGCCGCCGATGCCCACGCCTCCCGAGAGGTGCACGTTGGTGCCGATCTGGGCGCACGAGCCGACCGTCGCCCAGGTATCGACCATGCTGCCGGCCCCCACCCGGGCGCCGATGTTCACGTAGCTGGGCATGAGGACCACGCCCCGGTCGAGGAACGATCCCCATCGGGCCGATGCCCCGGGCACGACGCGGACGCCTGCGGCCGCAAACCGCCGCTTCAGGGGGATCCGGTCGGCGTACTCGAAGGGCCCGAGCTCGATGGTCTCCATGGCCGAGAGCCGGAAGAGGAGCAGGATGGCCCGCTTGAGCCACTGATTGACGACCACCTCGCCGTCACCGGCGACCTCCGCGACGCGAGCTTCGCCGGTGTCGAGCAGGTCGACCGCTTGGCGCACGATCGCCTGGGCGTCGGCGTCATCCGGGCTCAGTGTGTCCCGGCGCTCCCACAGCTCGTCGATGTTGGCTTGGAGGTCCGCCATGGCCGCGACCCTACTCAGCGGTGCTACCCCCGCCCGGCGTGGTCACCCGACGCCGAGGCGACGCGCCACCAGGTCGAGGCGCTCCATCGGCTGCACCAGTGCCACTCGGACGTGACCCGCACCCTGGGACCCGTACAGATCGCCAGGGCTGACCAGCGCGCCTCCATCGGCCGCAAGGCGCTCGGTGAACGCCCACGAGCGCGTCGCCGGCTGCTCCTCTCCCGGGGCCGGTGCCCACAGGTACAGCCCCCCTGCCGGGAGCGACACCGCGACCCCTATGGCGGCGAGGATTGAGCGAAACCGCTCCAACCGCTCCCGATACCGCTCGCGCTGCTCAGACGCGTGGTCGTCGTCGTCGAAGGCGAGGGCGGCGGCCACCTGGACGGGGCCGGCCACGAGCATCCCGGCGTGCTTACGCACCTCCGACAGGTACTGCACCAGTGCCGGGTCTCCGGCGTAGAAGCCGGCTCGCAGCCCAGCCAGGTTCGACCGCTTCGACAGGGAGTGGACGGCGATCACGCCGTCGAGGCCCTCCTCGAGGATCGTCCGCGGCCGGCCCTCCCAGGTGAGCTCGGCGTAGCACTCGTCGCTGAGCACGGGGACTCCCCGCGCCCGTCCCCACGCCGCCGCCGCGGCCAGGTCGTCCACCGCCCCAGTGGGGTTCGCGGGGCTGTTGATCCAGAGGGCCAGGGCTCGACCAGCGTCGGCCTCGTCGATGGCGCTCAGATCGAGGTGCCAGTCGTCGTCGACGGGGACCGCCACGGACCGACAGCCGGCCAGGACCGCGCCCATCTCGTACGTGGGATAGGCGACGCCCGGGTGCAGCACCGTGTCGCGGTTCGGGCTCCGCAGCCGCAGCCACTGGGGCAGGGTGGCGACCAGCTCCTTGGTCCCGACGCAGGCGGCGACCGCCTCGACGGGGACCTCCACGCCGAACCGCCTGGCCATCCAGTCCCTGGCCGCCCCCCGGTACCGCGGGCTGCCCACCGACATCGGGTATCCCCGCTCGGTCCCCGACGAGGACAGGGCGGCCACGACGGCCGGCGACGGTGGATCGCTGGGCGTGCCGACGGAGAGGTCGACGAGCCCGCCCTCGTGGGCGTCAGCTTTTGCTCGGGCGCCGGCGAGACGCTCGTAGGGGTACACCGGTGGCTGGAATCCCGCCGTCACGAGACCTCGTGCTCCCGATCGGGGTCGACCAGGAACTCGCCGAACCGCCCCGCCTCGGCGGGGTCGAGGCGGGCCCGCAATCGGGTGGCCGACTCCTCGTGCGACTCGACGAGCACCTCAGCCTCGCGATGGAGGGCGGCGACCACGTCGCCCCGGCTG
>DASXYV010000480.1:0-5469 GCA_036502305.1 Acidimicrobiales bacterium | reverse complement strand
GTGAGCATCTTGAACGAGGAGCCGGGGGTGTAGAGGCCGGCGATGGCCCGGTTGATGAGCGGGAAGTTGCCGGCCGGGTTCTGGAGATTGGCGTAGGCCGCCGAGCTGATGCCCCCGATCCATACCGACGGGTCGTAGCTCGGGAACGATGACATCGCCAGGACCGAGCCATCACGGGGATCGAGGACGACGGCTGCCCCCGTGTGGGTCCCGCCGAGGCTCCCGATCTCCTGGGCGAGGGCGCTGTCGAGCTGCTTCTGGAGCCCGAGGTCGACGCTCAGCTGCACGTCGTGGCCAGGGACCGGCGGGGTCGAGCTCAGGGTGCCGAAAACCTGGCCGTTGGCGTTGACGAGCAGTCGTGTCGTGCCCGGCTGGCCCCGCAGCCACTGCTCGGCCGACGCCTCGACCCCGGCCTGGCCCACCAGGTCGCCCGGCTGGTAGCCCTGGTTCTTGGCCGCCGCCAGCTCGGAGCTGCTGATGGGGGCGATGTACCCGGCGACCTGCGCGGCAGTCGTCCCGTAGGGGTACGAGCGGTCAGGCAGCGACTCGGCATCCACCCCGGGAAAGTCGCTCTGGTGCTCCTTGAGGTAGATCGCGACGTCGTTGGTGACGTTCGTCTTCACCGGCACCGGCTTGAACTGGCTGTACTTCGGATCGTTGAGCCGCTGCTGGATCTGGGCCGTGGTCATCCCGAGCAGGACAGCCAGCCGGGCCACGACCTCGGGATGGATCTTGGACGTGTCGCGGCTCAGCGTGATCGCCTGGGTGACAGAGTCGTCGACCAGCACCCGGCCGTAGCGGTCGACGATCCTCCCGCGCGGCGCGGGGTCGTACACCGCGCGCACGCCGTTGCTGACGGCGGCGCTCTGGAAGCGAGGTGAATCGAGCACCTGGAGGTACCAGAGGCGCACGAACATGGCGACGAACAGCCCCGCGACGACCAGGCCGACCAGGCCCAATCGGAGCCTGGTCGAGTCACGCTGCCGCCCCCCGAAACCGACCGGCTTCATCGGCTCTGGCTCCGCACCGGCGTGTACCAGGCTCCGCTGGATCGGCTGAGGTCCATCGCCCAGCGGGCCAGCCGGGCGGTCGGCGCCGCCAGGAGCCCGTTGACCACGGCGACCACGATGGTGACGGTGACCAGATGGGCGTGGAGCATCTGTCCCTCGCCGACGGCGGCCCCGAGCCCGGCGTAGAGCAGCACCCCGGCGGCGCTGGCGACGGTCGCCGTCAGCGGCGTCACCCACCAGCCTCCCCCGAGGCTGTCGCCCTCGGTCATGCCGACGCCGAAGCCGACCAGGGTGTAGACGAGCGCTGACAGGCCGAAGGGCGTCCCCACGAACAGGTCGGCCAACAGCCCGGACGCGAAGCCCATGGCCGCCCCCCGCTCGGAGCCACCCACGAGCCCGAAGGCGATCGGCAGCAGCAGCATCAGGTCAGGATGGGCGCCGCGAACCCTCAATCCCGCCAGCAGCGCCTGCTGGATGGTGAGGACGACCGCGACCACCAGGACGACGCGCCCTCGAAGCAGAGCGGTCACGACCTAGGGGCCCACTGCATCACAGCGACGAACTGCAGGCGGGAGAGATCGGCGACGGGGGCCAGGGTGACGGCCTGCTGGAACGAGCCTCGCGGCACACCGCTGGTGAGGACGGTCCCGATGGGGACACCAGGTGGATAGATGCTCTGCTGCAGGCCGCTGGTGTTCATGAGCCCACCCTTGTCAACCGGCACCTGCGGCGGGATGAGGTCGACCCGCAGCGGCTTGCCGGTTCCCTGGCCGGCGGCCACGGCCAGGTTGCCAGCAGGCCCGAAGCGCACACCTACGTTCGAGGTCGGATCGGTGACGAGCAGGACCGTCGAGCGGCTTCCCGACGCCACCACGACCCTGCCCACGAGGCCCGACCCCGACACCACGGGCATGCCCGTGTTGATGCCGGCGTCCCGACCCTTGTTGAGCTGGATGCTGGCCTCGAAGTTGGAGGAGGAGTTCGCGACCACCTCCGCCGGCACAGTGGGGATGTTCTGGGCCCAGGGCAGGTTCAGGGTCTTGAGCAGCGCCTGGAAGCTGGCCTGGGCGTCCACCGACTGGAGGGCCTGGGTCTGAAGGCGGCTGTTCTCGGCCCGCAGCCGGGCGTTCTCGGACTGCAGCGACCCGTAGTGCGCAGCCCCGTCGAAGAAGTTGCCGATCGGTCGGGCGACGGTCCCGACGGCGGACTGCACCGGAGCGAATGCGTCGAGCGCATCGCCCTTGATGGAGTTGATCACGGAGTCGGCATGGCCGCGGTAGGCGATCGTGATGATCGTCACCGCTGCCAGCACCAGCAACAGCAGTGTGAACCTGGGCCGGGTCGAGCGTCGGGTCAGCGCCACGACGCCACTCGCTACCGCGAGCTGGAGGAGATCAGGACCTGCTTCAGGGCCTCGAACTCCTCGAGGCATTGACCGCTCCCGATGGCAACGGAGTTCAGGGGGTCCTTGGCCACGACGATTGGCATCCCGGTCTCACTCTGCAAGCGGGTGTCGAGCCCGTGAAGCATGGCGCCGCCACCGGTGATCACGATGCCCGACTCCATGATGTCGGCGGCCAGCTCGGGGGGCGTCTTGTCCAAGGTCACCTTCACGGCATCCAGGATCGATCCCATCGGCTCGTCGATGGCTCTGCGGATCTCCTCGGTGGTGGTCACAATTGTCTTCGGCAAACCGGTGATCAGGTCGCGCCCCCGGATCTCGGCATGGAGCTCCTCGGCCAGGGGGCACGCCGAGCCCAGCGCGATCTTGATCTCCTCAGCCGTGCGCTCGCCCAGCGCGAGGCTGTACTCCTTCTTGATGAACTGGATGATGGCTTCGTCGAGCTCGTCACCACCGATCCGGATCGACTGGCTGGTCACGATGCCGCCGAGCGAGATGACCGCCACCTCGGTGGTGCCGCCGCCGATGTCCACCACCATGTTGCCCGTGGGCTCGTGCACCGGCAGGCCAGCCCCGATGGCAGCCGCCATGGGCTCCTCGATGATGTAGGCGGGCTTGCGGGCGCCGGCGGACTCGGCCGCCTCCTGGACGGCCCGTTGCTCCACCCCGGTGATGCCCGACGGCACGCAGATCACCATGCGCGGCTTGGCGAAGCGGCGTTGGTGCACCCGGTGGATGAAGTACCGCAGCATCTTCTCGCAGATCTCGAAGTCCGCGATCACCCCGTCCTTCAGGGGCCGGATCGCCTGGATGTGACTCGGCGTTCGTCCGATCATCCGCTTCGCCTCGGAGCCGACCGCGAGAGGCCGGCCGTCCTTGACGTTGACGGCCACGACCGACGGCTCGTTCAGCGTTATACCCCGGTTACGAACGTAGACAAGGGTGTTGGCCGTGCCCAGATCGACGGCCATGTCGCGCCCGAACCACGAAGAGAAGAAGTTTTCAGCCATTGGAGAGACGGCCCCCTCGGTCTAGTGGAGGTCGGCTCACAGGGTAGGTGACTATCGAGGTCGGAACAAGGCACCTAGTCCAGGCGGGGGAAGAAGACCTCGATCTCGCGCTTCGCCGACTCGGCGGAGTCAGAGCCGTGGACGAGGTTCTCGGTCACGCGCAGGGCCAGGTCTCCTCTGATGGTCCCGGGGGCTGCCTCCATTGGGTTCGTCGCCCCCATCAGCGTCCTGACGACCCGCCAGACGTCGGTCGGTCCCTCCACGACCATGACGAGGGACGGTGAACGTCCGATGAACTCGACGAGCTCGCCGAAAAAAGGCTTCTCCCGATGCTCCGCGTAATGGCGGGATGCCAGCTCGGCGTCGATCGTGCGCAGCTCGGCGGCGACGATCTGCAGCCCCTTGCCCTCGAGGCGGCCCACGATCGCGCCGACGAGTCCCCGCTCGACGGCATCGGGCTTGCAGATGACGAGGGTGCGGTCCATCGGGAGGGGAGGCTAGCGGCGCCCGCCGGACCTCAATGTCCGCTGCCGTCCTCGAGGAGGACGCTCCTGGCCGCGCCCACCGTGTACAGCGACCCGGTCACCAGGAGCATTTCCTCCGGGCCGGCACGAGCCCGTGCCAGCGCCACCCCGTCGGCGACCGACGACGCGACCTCGACGGCCAGGCCCATCTGGGCAGCGGCCGACGCCACCTCGGCTGGAGGCAGGGCCCGGGGTGACGGCGGCGGGCAGGCAACGACCAGGACGATGTGGGAGGGGTCGAGCGCCTCGAGCATCTCGACCGGGTCCCGTCCCCCCAGGAGCCCGAGGACGACCACCCGGCGGTCGGCTCCGGCGAACTCCTCGGCCAGCGTGGCCCCCGCCGCCCGTGCCCCGGCGGGATTGTGTGCACCGTCGAGGAGGCACAGCGGGCGCCGTCCCACCACCTCCATGCGGCCAGGGTTCCGAACGGCACTGAGGGCGGAGCGGACCAGCTCGTCCGGAAGCGGAGCGCCGAAGAAGGCCTCGGCTGCAGCCAGCGCCACGGCGGCGTTGTCGCCTTGGTGGGCGCCGTGCAGGGGAAGGAAGACGTCGGGGTATCGGCCGCCGATCGTTCGCAGGTCGAGCAGCCGGCCGCCGTGAGCCAATCGGTTGGACTCGCAAGCGAAGGCCGACCCCCGCTCCCAGACCTCGGCGGCGGCGGCGCGGGTGAAGACCGCAGCCAGCGCCGGGTCGGTCTCTCCCAGCACCAGCACGCTGTCGGGCTTGACGATTCCCGCCTTCTCGGCGGCGATGTCGCCCAGCGTGGGACCGAGGATTCCGACGTGGTCGAGGCTCACGTTGGTCACGACCGCCACTTGGGCGTCGGCGACGTTCGTCGCATCCCAGGTCCCGCCGAGGCCGACCTCGATCACGGCCACGTCGACAGCGATATCGGCGAACCACCGGAAAGCGGCGGCGGTCACGATCTCGAACCACGTCGGCGGCCGCTCGAGAAGCGGCTCCAGCGCGGCCACGGCGGCAAGGAGGTCGGCCAGCTCGTCGTCAGCGATCGGCTCACCGTCGGCGGTCAGGCGCTCGTTGATTCGCTCCAGGTGGGGACTGATGTAAGTCCCGACCCTCAGGCCCCGGGCGCCGAGCAACGACGTCAGCACGCGGGCCGTCGATCCCTTGCCGTTGGTACCTGTCAGGTGAACGACGGGATAGGCCCGCTGCGGGTCGCCCATGAGCTCGGTGAGACGTCTCATGCGCTCGAGCGTGGGTGTGGCGTCGGCGCGGCCGGTCTCGATGGCTTCGAGGTTGACGTGGCCGTCGAGCCACTCGAGCGCCTCTTCGAGCCGAGCGCTGATCTCGGCTCGCCCGATCACCCGGATGCGACCGCCCGCCGGGCACGGAACCGCCGCGCCTTGCCGGCCCGCTCGACGGCGTGGACGACACGGGGCCGGGCGGCCTCGACCGCCTGCTCGACGCGGGGCCGTGCCGCCTCGACCGCCTGTCCGACGCGGGGCCGTGCTGCCTCCACGGCATGCTCGACTCTGGGTCGCGCCGCCTCGACCGCCTGTCCG
>DASXYV010000479.1:0-7207 GCA_036502305.1 Acidimicrobiales bacterium | reverse complement strand
GCAAGCTCACGGCGCAAGGCTACCGCCCCCCGCCGGACGCCAAGCCCTGACGCGTTCGGCCCGAGCACCGCCCGCGAGCCCGTCCGATCGCCGATCGGCCGCGGACTTGCTACTAAGCCGATATATCGGACCGATACATCGACCCCTTACCGTGACGGGGGGTCGGTGGGGTCGGCCGGGTGGTCGAATCCGGCCGGGATCGGCATGGACACAAGACGAGACGGAGCACGACGTGTTGGAGATGGCCATCCTCGGCCTCCTGAAGGAACAGGAGCTCCACGGCTACGAGCTGAAGAAGCTGCTCGGCGAGACGCTCGGGCCCCTGTCGAGCGTCTCGTTCGGCTCGCTCTATCCCGCCCTCGCACGTCTCGAGGCTGCCGGCGCAGTGAAGGCGGTCGAGGCCAACCGACCCACCGCGAGCATCCCCATGACGGGCTCGCTCGGCGGAGAGCGGGCCGCCTACCGGGCCCGGGGCGTGATCAGGGGAAGCCGGGGGAAGAAGGTCTACGGGATCACCGAGCAGGGCCAGCGGCTGTTCGAAGAGCTGTTGGTGGCTGACGCCCAGTCGGACGGCGACGATCGCAGCTTCACCCTCCGGCTCGCCTTCGCCCGCCACCTGCCGCCAGAAGGGCGGCTGGGCCTGCTCGAACGACGGCGAGCGCAGCTGGTCCAGCGGCTCGCCAGGACGCGCCAGACGATCAAGGCCGGGCGCCAACGCCTGGACGCCTATACGCGCTCCCTCGTGGAGCACAACACAGAGACGACCGAGCGGGACATCTCGTGGCTCGACCGCCTCATCGCCGCCGAGCGCAGCTCGGCCCGGCGTGGGGAGCAGACACCAGCCAGGAGAGGTCGGCAGACCGCCGAGACGGAGGACAACAACCCATGAGCAAGATCCGGGTCGCCATCGCCGGCGTCGGCAACTGCGCCAGCTCCCTCGTGCAGGGCATCGAGTACTACCGCAGCGCCGAGCCGGGAGAGACGGTGCCAGGACTGATGCACGTCGTGCTCGGCGGCTACCACGTCGGCGACGTCGAGGTCGTGGCGGCCTTCGACGTCGACGCGAGCAAGGTTGGCCTCGACCTGAGCAAGGCCATCTTCGCCGGGCACAACAACACCATCCGGTTCGCCGAGGTGGGCGAGCTCGGGGTGACGGTCAGCCGGGGCCCCACCCTCGACGGTCTCGGGAAGTACTACCGCCTCGAGGTCGACGAGTCACCGGCCGAGCCGGTCGACGTCAGCGAGGTGTTGCAGCGTACGAAGGCCGACGTCCTCGTCGGCTACCTCCCGGTCGGGTCCGAGGAGGCGCAGCGGCACTACGCCGCCGCCTGCCTCGAGGCGGGCGTGGCCTTCGTCAACGCCATCCCCGTCTTCATCGCCAGCGACCCCGAATGGGCTCGGCGGTTCACCGAGGCGGGCGTGCCGATCATCGGAGACGACATCAAGAGCCAGGTTGGTGCGACGATCGTGCACCGCATCCTGGCCCGGCTCTTCGAGGACAGGGGAATGGCCCTCGACCGCACCTACCAGCTCAACATCGGCGGCAACATGGACTTCAAGAACATGCTGGAGCGGGAGCGCCTCGAGTCCAAGCGGATCTCCAAGACACAGTCGGTGACGAGCCAGCTGCAGCACGGGATCCGGGACGACGACGTCCATATCGGTCCGTCCGACCACGTCAGCTGGCTGGCCGACCGCAAGTGGGCCTACCTGCGCCTCGAGGGCCGCAACTTCGGCGACGTCCCGTTGAACATGGAGCTCAAGCTGGAGGTATGGGACTCGCCCAACTCGGCGGGCGTGATCATCGACGCCGTTCGCTGCGCCAAGATCGCCCTCGACCGACAGGTGGGTGGGCCCCTGCTCGGGCCGTCGGCCTACTTCATGAAGTCACCCCCCGAGCAGTACCGGGACGAGGACGCCCGCGAGATGGTGGAGCGTTTCGCCGACGGTCAGTGAGCCTCCCGCGAGCGCTCCTTCCACCACCGGGACAGGCGGCGTCTTGCCTCGGCCTCTCCGAGGGGGCCCTCGTCGAGGCGTAGCTCCAGCAGGTAGTCGTGCGCTTCTCCCACCTCGGGGCCGGGCGCCAGGTGGAGCTGCTCCATGATCTGGTGACCATCGAGGTCGGGCCGGATGGCGTCGAGCTCCTCTTGGGCTCGTAGCTCCTCCAAGCGGCGCTCCAGCTCGTCCATGCGTCTGGACAGCGCCTTGGCCTTGGCCGCGCTCCGGGTCGTGCAGTCGGCGCGCGTCAGCTCGTTCAACCGGTCGAGCAGCGGTCCGGCATCGCGCACGTAGCGGCGGACGGCGCGGTCGGTCCAACCCATGCGGTAGGTGTGGAACCGCAGGTGCAGCTCGACCAGCCGTGAGACGACGTCGACATCGTCGTTTGGATACCGGAGCGCCCGCATCCGGTCACGGGCCATGCGCGCGCCTACCACCTCGTGGTGGTGGAACGACACCCCGTCGGAACCGATACGGCGCGTCGCCGGCTTCCCGATGTCATGGAGCAGGGCGGCCAGCCGCAACAGGCGGTCGGGGCGCGCCCGCTCGACCACGGCGATCGTGTGGGCCAAGACGTCCTTGTGGCGGTGCACCGGGTCCTGTTCGAGCGCGAGCGCCGGTAGCTCCGGCAGGAACTCGCCGGCCAGACCGGTGTCGCAGAGGAACCACAGACCGTCGGTCGGGTGCTCGACGGTGACCAGCTTGTCCAGCTCGTCGCGGATGCGCTCGGGCGAGACGATCTGGAGCCGGTCGTGCAGCTGGCGCACGGCGTCGACGAGCTCCGGCTCGGGCGCCAGACCGTAGCCGGCGATGAACCGCGCCGCTCGCATCATCCTGAGCGGGTCGTCGCTGAACGACACGTCGGGGCCGAGCGGCGTGCGCAGCCTGCGCTGGGCAAGATCCACGAGGCCCCCGAAGGGATCGATCAGCTCGACCGCGGGGAGTCGCAGCGCCATCGCGTTCACCGTGAAATCGCGGCGCGACAGGTCGGTCTCCACGTCATCGGAGAAGCGGACCGTCGGCTTGCGCGAGTCGGGCCGGTAGACCTCGGCCCGGTGCGTGGTGACCTCGTAGCGGCGTCCCTTGTGGCGAAAGCCGACGGTGCCGAAGAGCTTGCCCTGCAACCACACGGCGTCCGCCCATCCCCGCACGAGACCCTCGACCTCCTCGGGCGACGCGTCCGTCGTGAAGTCGAGGTCCACGGCGCCGAGGTCGACGCGCGGATCGGCGATGGCGTCACGCACGGTGCCACCGACCAGATAGAGCGTCCGGCCGGCAGCGCTGAACCGCTCAGCCAGCTCGGACGTCTCCTCGATGAGCGGCGCCAGCCGCTCGGGGATCACGAGCGGTTCCTCAGCCGTTGCTGCCGGCTCCCTGGGAGGGCCTCGGGACGGCCTCGCGCTCCCAGATCAGCCTCGATGCTGCGACCACCGCCCCGCCAGGGCCGCCTGAAGTGGGCGCCTCGGGGCGATACGACTCCCCCACCAAGGCGGCGACCGATGCCCCGGCCGACTCGGCCAGCGCCGTCAGGTCGTAGCCCCCCTCGAGGAACGCCAGTCGCCGGCCGGGTCCGACCAACCCGACGGCCGCGGTCATCAGATCGGCGAAATCGCCCGCCGACAGGCCCAGGTCGGTCAGGGGATCGGCCCGGTGGCCGTCGAAGCCGGCGGAGACGATCACCCAGCTGGGGAGGAAGGACTCGACCGCGCCCGCCGACACCTCGTCCAACGCCGCTCGATAGGTGTCACCAGTCGTGCCCGGTGGGAAGGGAAAATTGATGGTCGTGCCCGCTCCGGCCCCCTCCCCCGTCTCGTCGAGCCGACCGGTGCCCGGGTAGAGGGGGAACTGGTGCATCGAGACGTACAGCACCCTCGGATCCGAGTAGAAGGCGTCCTGCGTGCCGTTGCCGTGGTGAGCATCCCAGTCGATGACGAGAACGCGCTCGCCTCGGTCAGCGAGGGCGGCGGCGGCCACGGCCACGTTGTTGAGCAGACAGAAGCCCATCGCCCGCTGGGGCGTGGCGTGATGCCCCGGTGGGCGCACGGCCAGAAAGGCGGCCTCTGCCTCACCCCGGTCCAGTCGCTCGATGGCATCGACACCAGCGCCCGCAGCTACCGTGGCCGCTCGCCACGAGCTCTCGCCCGCAGTCGTGTCCGCGTCGAGCGCGCCCCCGCCGGCTCTGCAGAACTGTTCCACGGCGTCGAGGTGCTCGGGCGAGTGCACAGCCTCGAGCTCGGCCCGGGTGGCGGGCCTCGGCGAGAACGGCACGAGGAGGTCCGCCAGACCGGCGTGCTCGATGCCCCGGGAGACAGCACGCAGCCGGGCAGGTCGCTCGGGGTGACCGGCGCCCGTGTCGTGATCGAGATAGGCGGTGTGGGTACCGAAGAGGACGGCCACGCGGTCGAGGTTATCGGGCGGCAGGGTCGCCGCTCGCCGCGGCTGCCACCGCCCCCAGCTCCCTCTGTAGGCTCCGATACAAGGTGAGCACAGCCAACGTCCAGGTCGTCCGCTGGGGAGCCGAGCAGGCTCGGATCGGGCCGTGGCAGGGCGACGACCGGGTCGCCTTCCTCAGCCCCCTCGCCGGTACCGCGCCCCCCTCGGTGGCCTTCGTGCGGCGGTGTCTCGACCAGCTCGCCGGTCACGGGTTCTCCAGGGTCGTCACCGGGGCCCTCGCCGCGCCCGAGCAGGCGGCGTTCATCGGCGCCGGGTTCAGGGTGGAGGAAAGCCTCCACGTCCTGGGTGCCGACGTGTCACACGTGATTGACGGGTCGTCGGGCCACGCCCGCCCGGACGTGGTGATCCGCCGCACGCACAGCGCCGATCGGCCCCACGTGCTGGCGCTCGACCACCTCGCCTTCGACCCGTTCTGGCAGCTGGACGAGGCCGGGCTGCTCGACGCGCTCCGTGCCACTCCCCGCGCCCGTTTCCGGGTGGCCGTGGGCGCGCGGCCCGATCCAACCGCGGCGACAGGAATCGTCGGCTACGCGATCACCGGCCGCGCTGGAGGGCACGGCTTCCTGCAGCGCCTGGCGGTGCACCCGACATGGCAGCGGCGGGGCGTGGGGCGGGCGCTGGTGCTCGACGGCCTCGCCTGGCTGCACCGGAGGGGTGTCGACCGCGCTGCGGTCAATACCCAGCTCGAGAACCGCAAGGCCCTCGCCCTCTACGAGAGTCTCGGCTTTCGACGCGAGCGGCGAGGTCTCTCGGTCCTGAGCGCCGGCGTCCGACCATGACTCTCCGGGTGGTGCGGCTCACGGCGGTCGTCCTGGCTCTCGCGGGAGCCGGGATCTCGGGAGCCGCCATGACGGGGATCGGATCGACGGGCGCCGCAGCCGCCAGCGCCGCCACCTCGCCCAGCGGCCGGGTCACCCTTGCCCAGCAGTCGCCCTGGGTCGGTCCTGGCCAGAGCTTCCAGCTCCGCCTGGCCATCTCGTCCGCCGTCCCCCGGACCGACCTCGCCGTGGCGGTCACCGTGTTCGACAGGCTCACCAGCCGCTCGGCCTTCAGCCAGACGCTGCAGGGGCGCGACGTCGGAGTGCTGCGCGGGTTTCCTCCCGCTCCGGTCAGCACCCTCCCATCGGGCCCGGCCGGCGACGTGATCGTCACCATCCCCATCGCCTCGTCGCCCCAGGCGCCGGCGTCGCCCGCCGGACGGAGCCTCGATCTCAGCTCCTGCCCCAGCGGGTGTGAGGGCGTCTATCCCGTGCAGGTCGAGCTCCAGGACCAGACGGGAAACCGGCCGCTCGACCGCTTCACGACCCACCTCGTCTTCGCCAAGGCCCCTCCCGGCGGTAGCAAGCTGGGCTTCACGTGGATCCTTCCGGCCCACGCGCCGCCCGCAGTGGGTCCTGACGGACGCCGGAGCCTGCCAGCGGATCAGTCCCGCCAGCTCTCGGAGCTGGCCGGCTCCCTCGGCCGCCACGAGAGCATTCCGGTGACGTTGGCGCCCACACCCGAGACCATGCAGGCGCTGGCCGACAGCCCCCGCCCTATTGATCATCAGACCCTCGCCACGTTCACCACGGTGGCGGCCGACCCGATCCAGCAGGTGCTCACGGGGCCGTACGTGCCGGTCAGCCTGCCCGGTCTGGCTGACATCGGTCTGGCCGACCAGGCCACTGCCCAGCTGGCCCGAGGGACCCAGGTGCTGGGCACCACCCTTCACGCGCAGACGAACCCGCACACCCTCGTCACGGCCGGTCCGATCGACCAGGCCGACGTCGGACCCCTCCGATCCCAGGGAGTCGACCACCTCGTGGTGCCGGATACGAGCCTCGCCTCATCGGGAAGCAAGCTGACCCTGACGCAGCCCTTCCAGCTGGCGGGGAGCGAACCGGGCCAGCCCCTGGTGACGGCGGCCGACTCCGGACTGGCCTCCCACTTCACCTCGGGCGGGGACCAGGTCCTGGCGGCACACCAGCTCCTCGCAGACCTGGCCGAGATCTACTTCGAGCAGCCGGGGTCGAGTCAACCGCGCGCCGTCGTGGTCGAGGCGCCGCTCAGCTGGCCGGCGAGCTCCGCCTTCCTCGGCGCGGCCCTCGACGGCCTGGCCCAGAGCCCGATCGTGCAACCCCTGACCCTGGCGTCGCTCGACGCCAGCATTCCCGCCGTGGGGTCGGGCGGCGCGCCCGCCGTCCGCCAGCTCGGCACCCAGAGCGACGCCGCACGGGTGCCGGCCGCCGCGCTGCGATCGGCCCAGCGCCGTCTCCTCTCGTTCTCCACCGTCGTGAGCAACGATCCGCGCCTGCTGGGCGAGATGGGTGACATGCTCCTGGTGGGCCAGTCGAGCGACCTGCGCCCATCGGAGCAGGCCCGTTACATGTCCGGGGTGCAGGGCCAGATCGGCGCCCAGCTCGGCAAGCTGACGCTGTCACAGGACCGAACCATCACCCTCACGTCCCGCACTGGCCGCATCCCCATCACGGTCATCTCCCAGGCCGGGTATACCGTCCACGCCGTCCTCACGGTGGCCAGCGACAAGCTGAGCTTTCCGAACGGCTCGACGCAGGTTCTCGCCCTCGACCGGCGGGACAACCCCGAGTACTTCGCCGTCAGCGCCCGCGCCTCGGGCGACTTCCCCCTCTCGGTGTCGCTTGTCTCTCCCAACGGCGACCTCGTGCTCCTCAACAGCCGGTTCACGGTGAGGTCGACGGCCACCTCGGCGGTCGCGATCGCGTTATCCGTCGGGGCGGGCGCCTTTCTGCTGGGG
>DASXYV010000478.1:0-2361 GCA_036502305.1 Acidimicrobiales bacterium | reverse complement strand
CTGCCCCCAGACCGGGCCCGGCTCGTTTTCCTCAGATGCGCTCGAGGATCGTCCCCGTCGCCAGGGCGCCGCCGCAGCACATCGACACCAGGGCGGTGGTCTGGTCGGACCGCTCCAGCTCGTGCAGGACGGTGGTGACGAGTCGGCTGCCGGTGGCGCCAACAGGATGGCCGAGGGCGATGGCGCCGCCGTTGACGTTCACCTTGTCCATGTCCGGGCGGTGGATGCGGGCCCACGACAGGACCACCGATGCGAACGCCTCGTTGACCTCGAACAGGTCGATGTCACCCATGGTCATGCCGGCCTTGGCCAGCACCCGCCGGGTGGCGTCGACTGGGCCGTCGAGGTGGTAGTAGGGCTCGGAGCCGACCAGGACCTGGGCGACGATGCGGGCCCGAGGCCGCAGCCCGGCCGCCCGGGCCCGCTCCTCTGACATCCACAGCACGGCGGCGGCACCGTCGGAGATCTGCGAGCTGTTGCCCGCGGTGTGGATGCCGCCCTCCCGGACCGGCTGCAGCTTGGCCAGGCCCTCGGCCGTCGTCTCTCGGGGACCCTGGTCGCGGTCGACCACCTGGCGGGGTCCGGTCGGACCGTCCGGGCCCACGACTGGCGCCTCGACGGGGACGATCTCTCGCTCGAAGCGCGCCTCGGCCTGGGCACGGGCGGCATGCCGCTGGGACGCCAGGGCAAGACCGTCGATCTCTCCGCGCGTGATGCCCCGACGCTCGGCGATGCGCTCGGCTGCGCCGAACTGATCGGGCATGTCGGCGGGATAGCCCTCGGGGCGTGGGATGCCGGGGCCGTTGAAGACGTTCATGCCCAGGCCGACCCGGCTCATGGCCTCGATGCCACAGGCGATGCCCACGTCGATCGCCCCCGCCGTCATCAGCCCGGCGACGAGGTGGTTGGCCTGCTGCGAGGAGCCGCACTGGCAGTCCACCGTGGTCGCCGCCGTCTCGAACGGGAGGCCTGCACCGAGCCAGGCGTTGCGGGTGACGTTCGATGCCTGCTCGCCGGCCTGGGTGACGCAGCCGCCGACGACCTGCTCCACGTCGGAGGGGTCGATGCCCGCCCGCTTGATGACCTCGACCTGGGCGGCGGCGAGGATGTCGGCGGCGTGGAGCCCCGACAGCACGCCGTTGCGCTTGCCGATCGGCGTCCGCACCGCCTCGACGATCACGGGCTGACCCATGTGAGTTGCCTCCTGCTCTTCGCCTCGGCGGTCCAGGTTATTGGAATCTGTTCTAGTCTGTGGCCCGCCCGCAGGACAGGGCCGGCCCGGGAGGCCGGCCAAGCCGGCCAAGTGATCAGGAGAACGTGCCGATGGCTGACCTCGGATTCTGGAGCATCGCCACCGAAGACCCCGACCATCTCGCGGTCGTGGGGCCTGAGGGTGCGGAGATCCCTGCCGGCGAGCTGCTTGGTGCAGCGAACCAGCTGGTGCATGGTCTGCGCCAGCTCGGCCTCGAGGTCGGCGACTCGATCGCCATGGTGCTGCCGAACAGCGTCGAGGTCTTCGAGCTGTACCTCGCCGCCCTCCAGGCCGGCTGGTACCTGATACCGATCAACCACCACCTGGTCGGGCCGGAGATCGCCTACATCGTCCAGGACTGTGACGCCAAGGTGCTCGTTGCCCACGAGCGCTTCGCCGATGCCTGCACCGCGGCCGTCAAGGAGCTGGGGTTCCCCGAGAACCGGAGCTTCGCAGTGGGCTCGGTGCCCGGCTTTCGTCCCTACGAGGAGCTCAAGGAGGGACAGCCGACCGCGCTCCCCTCGGACCGCCGTACCGGGGCGGTCATGAACTACACCTCGGGCACCACGGGCAAGCCCAAGGGGGTTCGGCGGGCGCTCCCGGGGGCGGATCCTGAAGCCAGCGCCATGGCGTCGGGAGGGATGCTGCTGTTGTTCGGTTTGCAACCCCACGACGACAACGTCCACATCTGCGGCTCTCCGCTCTACCACACCGCTGTGCTGGTGTTCGCCGGCGGCGCGCTCCAGCTCGGCCACACCGTCGTGGTGATGGACAAGTGGACGCCAGAGGGCATGCTCGAGCTGATCGACCGGTACGGGGTCACCAGCAGCCACATGGTGCCCACCCAGTTCCACCGCCTGCTGGCCCTCCCCGACGAGGCCAAGGCCAAGTACCACCTCTCGTCGCTCCGTCACATGGTCCACGCCGCCGCCCCCTGCCCCATCGACGTGAAGCGGGGGATGATCGATTGGTGGGGGCCGGTGATCGACGAGTACTACGCCGCCAGCGAAGGCGGGGGCACGATGGTCATGTCCGAGGACTGGCTGAAGAAGCCGGGCACGGTCGGCAAGGCGTGGCCCATCTCGGAGGTCGAGATCCTCGACGACGAG
>DASXYV010000477.1:0-1561 GCA_036502305.1 Acidimicrobiales bacterium | reverse complement strand
GGGAGGCACCGGCGTCGACGAGTAAGCGGACCACGTCGATCCAGTTGCCGGGTTGCCCGGCGCGCTCGCCGCTGCCCACGGTGGCGAAGGCCAATGGGGTGGAGTTGAACCGGACGTCGCGGCCGTCGACCTCGGCTCCTGCATGGATCAGCAATCGGACCATGTCGGCGTTCCCGACGTGGGCCGCGGCGTGCAGCGGCTGCTCGCCCACGTCATTGCGGACGTCAGGCGAGAACCCCACATCGAGCATGAGGCCGACGGTGGCGACCGACCCAAAGCCAGCGGCCTCGACGACTGTGGCGCGGTCGTCGTCGGTCAGCTGTTGGCGCAGAGCGGGATGGCGGGAGAGGAGCTCATCGGCAGATTGGCGGTCTGCGCGCCAGCAGGCCTCGATGAAGCGGTCGATGTCGGTGCTGTCGTCCGACGCGCCGCGGCTGGCGAGCAGCGTGACTGTGTCGTTCTTGCCGGCCCGCACTGCTCGGCGAAGCGCGGATCTGCCTCCGTCGTCGACGGTATTCGGGTCAGCTCCGGCGGCCAGGAGCGCGGCTACGACATCGGCAGAGGCGTCTGCTGCGGCGTCGGTCAGCGCCTCGGTCGCCTCCCGGGCCGCCGGGCCATTGGCACGCTCCATGGCTTCGAGCAGGACCGACACCGCGTGGGCGTCGTCGGCGAACACGGCAGCGCCGATCGTCCAGGTTCTGGGGACCACCCTGGCCCCGTAGGCGAGCAACAGCTCCAGGCACCGATGGTCGCGGAGGCCGGCCGCCTCACCAATCGGCCGTCCTCGGTCGGGATCGGCTCCCGCCTCGAGCAGGACCCGGGCAATCTGCGGGTTGTTCAACTCCACGCATCCCTTCAGGGCGGAGCGGTATACCTGCCTGGCGCCATCATTGGTATCGGGGCTGGCCCCGGCGTCGAGCAGGAGCCGGACCACCTCGGCCATCCCTCCCGCTCGGACAGGGTCAATGTGGTGCCAGGGGGAGTAACAGGCGTAGAGAAGCGGTGGCCAACCTCGAACCTCGTCCATGGCGACTGCAACGGCCGGGTCCAAAGCCAACCTCGCGCCCACTTGGTCGGAATCGCCGAGGACGGCGGCGGCCTCCAGGCTGTAATGGCCGACGTCAGGGACGGCCTCGAGGATGCTCTCGGCCTCGCGCCGGCGACCCTCGATCGACGCGGCCACGAGCACCTCGGCCTGGCGTTCAGGAGCGGCGTGGGCGTCGACCGCCGCCTTCAGTTGCGGCCAGCTGGCAAAGCCAAGCTCGCGGGCGATGACGAGCTGGGCGGCGGCCAGAGTGACGACAGCTGGGGGTGCACTCGGATGGTGGCGGGCCAAGCGGTCGACGGCGCCGGGATCGCCATTACGGGCGGCGTCGCGCAGCTCCTTGGCCTGACGGCGCAGCTGATCGAGGTCGGGGCGCTCGGGAAGGGGTGTGGACATGTGGGCTCTCCCTCCTACGCCTGCGGTCCGCTGCTCAGGCCGAGGAAGACGCCGCAGCCATCCATGGTTTCGCGCTCGGAGGTGGACTCAGTCCTTCCCGCGGACCCGGCGGCGCCCTCC
>DASXYV010000476.1:0-2275 GCA_036502305.1 Acidimicrobiales bacterium | reverse complement strand
GACATCCTGCGAGACCACGGCGTGAACGTGTGAGGCGACCGTGACCGCGGCCGGGGAGACCCCGACGGCGGCCGCTCCTCCGGCGGCGCCAGAGCTCGCCGCGGGCGAGCTGCTGGCGCTCGCCGCCGAGTTGGTCGACATCCCGTCGGTGACGGGCGACGAGGCCGTGCTGGCGAGCCGTATCGAGGACGAGCTGCGACGAGTGCCCTGGCTCGGGGTCGAACGCGTGGGAGACAGCATCGTCGCCCGCACCCAGCTGGGCCGGTCGGTCCGGGTGGTCCTGGCCGGTCACACCGACACCGTCCCCGGCCCGCCCGGCGCCAGGTTGGAGGGTGAGCTCCTGTACGGGACCGGGAGCGCCGACATGAAGGGCGCCCTGGCCGTGTTCCTCGAGCTGGCCCGCCATCTCGACGCCCCGACGGTCGACGTGACGTACGTCTTCTACGCACGGGAGGAAGGCAGCTTCGCCGGCAACGAGCTCGGTGTCCTGCTGGGGGAGCGGCCCGATCTGCTGGCGGGTGATCTCGTCGTGCTCGGCGAGCCGACCGGCGGGTGGATCGAGGCGGGTTGCCAGGGGAGCCTGCGGGTGGAGGTGACCCTCGCCGGTCGCCGGGCCCACACCGCCCGGCCGTGGATGGGCGAGAACGCCGTGCACCGCCTCGGGGCCCTGCTCGAACGGGTGGCGGCCTGGGCCGAGCGCCGCCCGGTCATCGACGGCTGCGAGTACCGCGAGGCGCTCCAGGCGGTGTCCGTCTCCGGCGGGATCGCCTCCAACGTCGTGCCGGACCGGGCGACGGTCACGCTCAACCATCGGGTGGCGCCGGATCGGACGCTGGACGAGGCCTTCGAGCGGCTCCGCGCCTACCTCGAGCCGGTCCTGGCGGAGGGCGACGAGCTGGTGGTGACAGATCGGAGTGACCCGGCCCCGCCCGGCCTCGACCACCCCCTGGTGGGGTCGTTCATCGCCCGCAACCGCCTGGAGGTCCGGGCCAAGTTGGGATGGACGGACGTTGCCCGCTTCGCCGGGCTCGGCGTGCCGGCCGTCAACTTCGGCCCGGGCGACCCCGAGCTGGCCCACACCGAGGGTGAGCACGTCGACCGAGCCTCGCTCGAGCGGGCCCATGCCGCCCTCCTCGAGCTGCTGACGCACCCGGCCTGAGTGCGCCGGCCCGAGCGCTCGTCACGCCGGTGGCGGACGGGTGGGGAGCTCGTCGGTCAGAGCCGGCGCAGGACGGTGACGACCTTGCCGAAGATGGTGACCTGGTCGGCCGGGAAGCGCATCGGCTCGAGGCGGGGGTTGCTCGGGACCAGGACGATCTCGCGCCCGTCGCGCCGGAGCGTCTTCACCGTCGCCTCCTCGCCCGGTATCCCCGCCACGACGATCTCGCCGTCGCGGGCGTCCTCCTGCTGGCGGACCACGACGTGGTCGCCGTCGAGGATCCCGGCGTCGATCATCGAGTCGCCTCGTACCCGCAGCATGAACAGGGTCCCGTCGCCGGTGAAGTCGGCGGGCACGGGGACGAGCTCCTCGACGTTCTCCGACGCCAGCACGTCGGTGCCCGCCGCCACGTCGCCCACCAGCGGGATGTGGTGCATCGGGCGGCGCTCCATCGTCGCCCCCGAGGCGGGGTCGTAGCGCACCTCGATGGCTCGCGGCTTGCTGGGGTCCCGCACCAGGTAGCCCCGCTTCTGGAGGGTGGCGAGGTGGGAGTGGACGGTCGAGGGCGAGGTGAGGCCGACGGCCTCGCCGATCTCCCGGACCGACGGCGGGAAGCCACGATCGCGCTGCTGGGCGACGATGAAGTCCAGGATCGCCCGCTGGCGGTCGGTGGGCTCGTCCTCGGCCATCAGGCCCTCCTTCGTCGGTCGATCGCTTGCGGTCCGCGAGTGCATCGTGGAACGGGATGGTCGAACAGCAGTTCGGGTACGAACCTAGCGGGCCCGACGTCCGGAGGCAAACATCCGTTCGATTCGCGCTTGACAGACGAACGTCCGTTCTGGTTTCGTCGTGGGGAGACGAACAGACGTTCCCAGCCTCGCCGGATCACCGGCCGTCACGCCCGATACCGCACGGAGCCGCAGATGACCGCAACGCTCACCACCCGCCCGAACCCGTCGAACCAGCGGCACTCGTCGAGCCCCCGCCGCCGGTCCGCCTCTCCGGCCGCCGGCGCTGCCCGCCGTCCCTGCACCATCGTCCGGAGCCCCGCCTCCGCCGAAGCGCTCGTCCAGGGGCACCTGCCGCGCCCGGTTCGCCGGGTGCCCCTGGCCCTGG
>DASXYV010000475.1:0-10517 GCA_036502305.1 Acidimicrobiales bacterium | reverse complement strand
TGGCTGCGCTCCTCGCCGTCCCGGTCGTGGGGGCCGCCCGGGCCGACGCCTACGACCTGACCGTGCGCGCCGTGCCACAGGTCCCGCTGGGAAGCGCCCACTTCTACGACGCCGCCACCGGTTACCGCCAGGTCACCAGGCAGGCGATGCTCGTGCCGCCGCAGGGCAGCGTCGTCGGAGGCTGGAACAGCGGTGCCATCAGCTACTTCGCGGGGGACCGTGCCACCGTCGTCAACCTCGACGGGGTGGTGAACCCCGCCACCGCGGCGCTCCACAACGACAGCCCCGGTCTCGCCCGGTACGTGCAGCGCCGACACATCACCTTCCTGGTGGACGTTTCCCTTGCCAACAAAGTCGTCCGTACGCGCCTTCAGCAGCTCGACCCCGGGGTGACGACGCGGACAGTCGCGACGTTCCCCGCTGTCGGTCCCTCGCCGCCGTACGAGGTGGCCGAGATCGTGTGGTCCCCGCCTCCTGCCGGCCCGGGAGGCGGGCCCGCGGCTACGGGGCAACGACGGTGACGTCGACCGTCGACACCGCTCCGGCACCGGCGCCGGCAGGGCGCGGCCGACGGCTCCTGGGCCTGCGCCCGTGGGTCCAGTGGGCGCTGCTGGCGGCCCCCGTGGTGATCCTCGGGGTCCAGGCGTGGGGCCACCGGTGGATGGAGGACGACGGGTTCATCAACCTCCACGTCGTGCAGCAGATCATGGCGGGCAACGGCCCTGTCTTCAACGGCGGACAGCGGGTCGAGGCGTTCACGAGCCCGATCTGGCTCTTCATGCTCGTCGTCGGCCACGTGATCCTGCCGATCCAGATGGAGTGGACGGCGGTCGTGCTCGGCATCGCCTGCTCCGTGGCCGGGGTGGCCCTCGCCATCGCCGGTGCCGCCATCCTGGTCCGGGACCGGCGCCCGGGCGAGCTGCTCGTTCCCGCCGGTGTGCTCGTGCTGCTGGCCCTCATGCCGGTGTGGTACTTCGCCACCAGCGGGCTGGAGATGGGTCTGGTCTTCCTCTGGGAAGGCGCGTCCCTCTGGATTCTCGCCCGGTGGGCGCGCGACGGGGGGACGATCCCGTGGTGGGGCGCGGCCGTCCTCGGCCTCAGCTGGCTGATCCGACCCGAGCTGGTCCTGTTCACGCTGGTCTTCGCCGCCGTCGTCCTGGCGGCGGGCTGGCGCCGGGAGAGCTGGAAGGACCGCCTGCGCTTCGTCGCCGCCCTGGCCGCGCTGCCGCTCGCCTATGAGATCTTCCGCATGGGCTACTACGCCAGCCTCGTGCCGAACGTGGCGCTGGCGAAGGAGGCGGGTCGGGCGCGGTGGGGATCCGGCTGGCAGTACTTCCACTCGAGCCTCAGCCCCTACTGGCTGTGGATCCCGGCGGTGATCCTCGCCGGCGCGGCGTACGCGCCGGCCGTGCGCAGCCTGCGGCGCCATGCCGAGCGGCGGGCCCTTCTCGTCGTCGGCGCCTTCGTGCTCGGTGCGATGCTCGCTGCGCTCTACATCGTGCGGGTTGGCGGTGACTACCTGCACGCCCGGCTGCTGCTGCCGTCCATCTTCGCTCTCTGCGCGCCGGTCGCCGTGGTCCCGCTTCGACGGTGGACCGCCGGCGCGCTCCTGGTCGTCCCCTGGGCGCTATGGTGCGGGCTGGCCCTGCGCCCGCCGGGCGTCACCTTCGGTGTGTTCGGGTCGAACGCCCAGCACGCCGTGACGGTGAACGAGTTCGGGTGGCAACCCGGTAGCCCGTACCGCTCCTGGTTCACCGGCGAGGGCTTCTACTACAACGGCCGCCGCCTGCCGTATCCGCTCGTTCGAGGTGTCCCAGACCCGGAGGTCGCCTCCTTCGGCATCGGCATCGCCAGCTACGCCTTCGGGCCGAACGTCCAGACCATCGACATGCTGGGCCTCGCCGACCCGTTCACGTCGCATCTCCAGCTCCAACCGATCGTGTCGAGATGCCCGGTCACCGACCCCACGTGCCGGCCGGCGGGTTTCGCCAACCTGTCGCGCGGCCCGATTCCCGGCCACGAGAAGCCGATACCGATCCCGTGGTTGGTGGCTCGGTTCATCCGGCCCGGTACGAACGTCGATCCGGCCGACTTCCCGCCCGGCAAGTACATCGGCTCCACGATCCAACCGACCACCGGTCCCGCCTTCGACGAGGAGGTGGCGTGGGCACGCGCCGCCCTCGGGTGCAAGGACATCAGCAGCTTGTTGGAGGCATCGGCGCGGCCGCTCACGCCCGGGACCTTTCTCGCCAACATCGGCCGCTCGTTCTCCCAGGCCAGCCTTCGCATCCCACCCGATCCGCGCGCCGCGTACCGCGAGTACTGCGGATCCGTACAGCCCCCCGGTACGTCGAGCTCACCATAGCGAGGCCTGAGGGGACCATGGGCTACCATCGGCCAGCGATGGACCGCCGGCCGCCCTTCCGCGTCCTCATCGGAGTCGGCCTCGTCGCCGGGTGTGCCCTGGCCCAGCAGGTGCTCTTGACCCGGATGTTCTCGGCGGTCCTCTTCTACCACTTCACCTTCCTGGCCATCTCCCTCGCCCTCCTCGGGACCGGTGCCGGGGGGATCGCCATCTATCTGTGGCCCCGGCTGTTCGACCGACGGCCGCTCGAGCAGTCGCTGGCCAGGTGGTCGGCGCTGTTCGCCGTCCTCCTGATCGTCACGCCGACGTTGCTGGTCCGTCTGAACTACAGCTACAACGACTCGATCACGCTGCGCTTCGTGCTCAACTTCGGGCTGGCGTGCGTGCTGGCGCTGCTGCCGTTCCTGTGCGCAGGCGTGGCGATCACCCTGGCCATCCGCGGCTACACGGCATCGATCGGCCGGCTCTACGCCTTCGACCTGGCCGGGGCGGGCATCGGGGCGCTGGCGATCGTGCCAGTGATGTGGATCGTCTCGGCCCCGACCGGGATGGTGGCCCTGGGTGTGCTCGCCTCCGTGGCCGCAGTCCTCTTCGCCGGCTCGGCCCTCCTTTCGAGGAGAGTGGCGGTCGGCATCACCGCCGGTGGCTGTGCCGTCGTGGCAGTCTCGGCGACGACGGGACTCAACAGCCTGGCGTCTCCCTACTTTCCGAACGTCAAGCCGGCCGCCGTCGAGTGGAGCCCGCTCAACCGGGTGATCGGGTACGCACCCACCACCGCGGCCGCCTTCGGGTACCTGTTCTACGACCGTGTCTACGCCCCCGTCCCCCAGTACCACCCCGGCCAGCCCTACCCCGACTACCAACAGCTGCTGACGAGCTCGCAGAGCGTCGGGTTGACCACGCCCCCCAACGGTCATGTCCTGGTCGTCGGCGGAGGAGGGGGGAGGGACATCTACGACGCCCTGTCGTCCGGCGCTCGGCGGGTCGACGTCATCGAGCTCAACAGCGCCATCCGCGACGTCGTCGACCGAGCCCTCGGATCGTTCTCGGGATCTCCCTACTCGCTGCCAGCGGTCCACACCGTGATCGGGGACGGCCGCGCCATACTCGCCGGTCAGAGCACCAGGTACGACAAGATCCATATCGGCTTCACCGACACGCTCAGCGGGAGCTCAGCGGACGCCTTCGCCCTCTCCGAGAACAACCTGTACACCGTCGAGGCGTTCGAGGAGTATTACGACCATCTCGCGCCCGGCGGCATGCTCAACGTCACCCGGCCCTATCACCTCGTCGGCGACGAGGCGCTGAAGGTGACGGTTCTCACCCTCCAGTCACTCCAGCAACGAGGGATCGCCCACCCCGAGAACAACGTGGTCGTGATCCTCGGCCACGACCAGTTCGGGGGCATCCCGGGGACCGTCCTGTCGCAACTCCAGCCGTTCAGCCCGGCCCAGCTGGACCAGATCCGCGCCCTGACGGCCCAACGGGGCGACAGCATCGCCTTCGCTCCGGGTGGGCCGTACGAGCGAGAGTGGGTCGGCCTTCACCAGGCGAGCAGCCTGCAGGCCTTCTGCGGCAGCTACCGCCTCGACGTCTGCGCACCGACGGACGACAAGCCGTTCTTCTTCAACATGAAGCGTCTGACCGACATCGCCCGACCCATGCCGGCCGGGTACAGCTACACCATCGACCCGTTCCTGCTGCTCGGTGCCACCGTCGGGATCCTCGTCCTGCTGACGCTGCTGGCCTTCGGCCTCCCGTTGGGGCTTACCCGGGGCAGGGACCGACCGCCCCAGTCGTCACTGCTGTACTTCGCCGCCATCGGACTCGGCTTCCTCACCCTCGAGATCGCCCTGATCCAGCGCTTCGTGCTCTTCCTCGGCTTCCCGACCTACGCCCTGTCGGTCGTGCTCTTCTCGTTGCTGATCTTCACCGGCCTCGGCGCGCTCGTGTCCAGCCGATGGCGCTCACCGCGCCGGGCGCTGGCCATCGCCCTGGGCGTGGCGTGCGGGCTCATCGGTCTGAGTGCCTACCTGCTCCAACCCTTGCTCCGTCACCTCATCACCATGCCCTTCTCGGCCCGGGTCGTCGTGACCGTCGCCGTCCTCGCGCCACTCGGCGTCGTCCTCGGCATGGCCATGCCGATCGGCCTGCGACGCCTGAGCGAGCTGCATCCCGCCGGCGTGGCGTGGGCGTGGGGCATCAACGGCATCACCTCCGTGCTGGGATCGGCCCTCGGGGTCTTCGTGGCGATCAACTGGGGCTACGCAGTCACGACGCTGCTTGCCCTCGCGTGCTACCTCGTAGCCCTGGCCCACGCCGTCGTGGGCAGGTGGCCCCGGTCTGATCTGGCGCCCGTCGACGGCCCCGGCGAGGGCCGGCGGCTATCTCGGCTGCGATCCCGACTGCCGGTCGCCTCGGGCGCTACCGCCTCGACCACCGGGAGTTGACGGGGCTGCTGGCGCGCCACCGACGGCGAACTGGGCGCGCAACCACCACGCGTAGGCCGAGGTGACGGCCACGAAGGCGATGACGAGCACGATCCCCGGCACGGGCGGCTCCCACTGCGAGTGCAGGAAGCTCCACTGCCCTTGACCCCACATGAAGTGGCGAAGGCACCAGATGAAGGCCCCAGCGTGACCCACGGCGATGGCGACGATGGCGGTCGTCGCTAACTGTCGGTGGCGCCGCTCGAGACCGGGTGACCGCCACCCGATGATGAAGGCGGCCAGGAGAGGAATCCCGGCCGCCAGCGGAAGGGAATAGCGACCCTGCCACAGGATCCCGTAGTTGGAGGCCTCTACGAGCTGGATGGCGACCGGCAGGAAGATCGTCGCCGCCGCCAGACCCACGAGGACGAGGGCCTGCCGGCGTCGGCCGACGACGAGGGCCACCACGACGAGCGCCGCGACCAGGGTCCACCACAGCACGAAGGTGAAGAGGGGAGCGGCCACGTTGTTGTAGCTGAACAACCCCGTCATCTGGCGGACATAGGTGTCCGTGTGGCTGAGCACGTACCCGGTCACGAACGGAGACGTGCACCTCGAGGGGCAGGGGCGGCCGACCACAGCGACGCCGACCGAGGTGGTCCACACCACGGCGAGCCCCGTGCACACCGCCACGGCCGCCGCCCAGGCCTGGACGTCCCGACGCCTCAGCACGGCCGCGAGGCGCTGCCTGTTCACCAGGGCCAACACGGTGCACACGATCACGACGAGCCATAGCGGCGACAGCGGGCGGGCCAACACGAGCGCGCCCGCAGAGACGCCGGCGCGCGTGAGAAGTCGCCCGCCACCGTCGGGCGGCGGGTCGAGGACGAAGACCAGCAGGGACACCCACAGACAGATCGCCGGGCTGATCTCGAGGCCGCTGTCGTTGATCATGGCGCCGACGTAGATGACGGTGGGCACGATGGCGACTCCCGTGCCCAGCACCAGCATCCGCGACCGGCGCCATGAGAAGGCCGAGACCAGGGCCGAGGCCAGGAACGCAGAGGTGATGGCCACGCTGACCAGGCGCATCAGGTAGAGCCCCAGGGCCGACGGCGCGGCCAGGCTCGGCAGTCCCACCGCCAGGTAGTACAGCGGCGGGTAGCCGCCGAACTGGGTGTTGACCTGCACGATCGATGTCGGGCCGCCGACTGAGAACCCGCAGCTGCCGGCCGTGCCCGTCCGGTAGAGGTAGCACAGGGTGAAGGGGACCTGGGCCTGGGCCAACGGCGCCGGGACGTGCACCAGCCAGGGCCGACCACGTGGGCCGGTGTTCGCGCCGCGCAGCTCGCCCCTGACGACCGCAGCGGCCTTGATGGCGTGGGCTCCCTCGTCGGACCCGCTCAGCAAGGGGCTCGCCACGGCCCACGCTGCGCCCATCACGAAGAGCAGCGCGAAGGACACCAGCCACTGCCTGCGGGCCGACCGTGATCTCGGGCGGTCGTCCCCGGCCGGGGGTGTTCGCGAGCCGACCTCGGGGGCCGGCGGGGCCGGAGGCGTGACCGGGGGAACTGATGTGGAGACGGTCGCCCCCCGCTGCTACCGGCGGGAGCTCTGGATGGCCTCGCGGGGGAGCACCGGGGCGTCTCGGCCCGTTCCCGATCGACCCTGACCGGGCCTGTCGGCCGCCTTCTCCTCGTGATAGTCGGCCTCGACGTTCACGCTCCAGATGTCGTGGTCGGCCCCGAGGATGTTCTCCACGGTGAGCATGGCCGTGTACATGGAGTGATCCTGGTTGTTGTAGCGATGCATGCCGTTGCGACCGACGGGATGGACGTTGACGACGTTGGCCTTCAGCCAACGGCGCAGCACCTCCACGTTGTCCCGGTAGTGCTCGTCGTAGATGGGATAGGCCTTGGGCATCCGCACCACGTAGCCCGCCTCCACATCGGCGGCCTTCATGAGGCCCAGCTGCTCGAGCTCCTGCTTGCCCCGTTCGACCAGCTCGTCATCGCTCGCGCTCCAGGACTGGTCGCCTTCGAACACGGTGTACTCGAGACCCAGGACGTTGCGCCCGCCCTTGACGAGGTAGGGCGACCAGGAGCCGAAGTTCTGGATCCGCATCGTTCTCACGTCGGGAGCGTGGATGTAGATCCAGTTGTCGTCCCACGCCACCCGGTCGGACGGCACGACCAGGGCGACGGTGAGGAAGTCGCGGTAGATGAGCCCGGCCGCGGCCCGACGGACCTCGTCGGGAGCTGGTGGGTCCATCGCCTCGACGAGCGCTCCGAATGGCATGGACGAGATGACCTCGCTGACGGGATAGGTGGTGGTTCCACCCCCGGCCGCCGTCGCTTCCACCTCTACGGCGCGATCGCCTCGACGGCCGATGCGCGTCACCTTGGTCTCGAACACGATCTTCGAGCCCAGTGCTTCGACCTTCTCGCGACAGACCTCCCACATCATTCCCGGACCGAACTTCGGGTACTGGAACTCCTCGATGAGCGACGTGATGTCCTTCTGGTTGCGCTTCGGGGTGAGGGAGTTCACGATCGCCTTGCCCAGCGACAGACCCTTGACGCGCTGCGCCGCCCAGTCCGCCGGCATCTGGCTGACCGGGATGCCCCAGACCTTCTCGGTGTAGGTCTTGAAGAAGGTCCGGTAGAGCCGCCACCCGAAACGGGCGACCAGCCAACCCTCGTAGTTGTCCTGGTCCTTGGGCGGGCGCACCCGGGCCCGGGCGTAGGAGCCGACGCAGCGCACCGCCTCGACGGGACCGAGGTTGCGCAGCGCGTTGCCGCCCCGTATCGGGTAGTCGAAGTACTTGCCGTCGTAGAAGATGCGGCTCTTGCGGGGCCGGAGGAGGAAGTCTCCCTCGGCGAGGATCTCGTGCCAGAGCTGCTCGACGGCCGGCACCTTGGTGAAGAACCGATGACCACCCATGTCGAAGCGCCAGCCGTCGCGCTCGGTGGTCCTGCTGATGCCACCGACGACCGAGTCGGCCTCCAGCACGGTGGACGTCCTCCCAGACTTGGCCAGCTGGTACGCGGCGGTGAGCCCGGCAGGGCCAGCGCCGATGATGACCGCCTCCATGTCCTGTGCCGGTAGGGGTCGAGCGGATCCATCCTCCGGGGGCCCGGAGGGTGCCGTGCCGCGATGGTCTCCGGTCGCCTCTGAGGAGGGCTCCATGATCTCCTTAGTGGGCCGCGTGCCCACGATGGGCCGCGCCGGGACGGGTCATTCCACGATACCGTTCCCGCTCCCGGTGACGGAGATGACGGCGGCGGCGCCCGTGGTGCGGCGTCACGGCACGTAGGCGTTGAGAAAGGCGAGGGTGGCGTAGCCGGCCATCCCCGCGGCGCCGAGGGCGAGCACACCTCGCTCCACCCGGCCGCTCGACGTGAGGGACGCCCCCGCCAGGACGAGGGGGAACGCGCTCAGGGCGTAGCGCTCGAGGGAGTCGAGGTTGCGCGAGCTGAGGGCGAGGACCAGCGTGGCGGCAGCGAAGGCCCCGTAGGACGCGGGCCACCGGAGCAGGCACACCACCAGCAGCAGCACGAGACCAACGGCCCAGGGGTCGTGGAGCCCGCTGCCGATGTGCCCATGGATGAACAGGCTGGCCTCGTGACCGAAGGACGTCACAGGGTCGACGAAGCCGCCGCGTTGGCCGGCCGCCTGCTGGGCATGTACCGGAACCAGGGGATCGCCGTAGGCCAGCCAGGACCATCCGAGGAAGATGGCGCCGCCCACAAGGGGTGCCGCCACCGCTCCCGAGCGGGCCACCGCCTCCCGTCGGGAGATGGCGGACCAGCCCCGTGCCGCCTCCACCGCGGCAGGCACCACGAGCAGCACGCCGAGCGGTCGGGCCAGGCCGGCGGCCAGGCCGGCCGCCGCCGCCCATTCCCAGCGCCGGGTGCGGAGGGCGAGGAAGGCGGCCACCGCCAAGGCGATGGCCGTGGCCTCCGCGTACCCCATCACCAGGACGAAGGCCGGCGGCACCAGGGCCATCAGCCAGGCCGCCCGCCGGGCCAGGGCCCGGTCACCCGTCTCGACCAGCACCAGACGATGCAGGAGGGCCCCGAGGGCCAGCGCCGAGACGTTGGCGACGACGAGCAGGGTGACACCGGTGGCGCTGGCGATGCCCAGAGCGAGGTACCGCGCCACCAGGGGCACCAATGGCCAGAACCGTGTGGCGCTGTGCCCGAGGGGGGCGTAGCCGTGTGACGCGATGGCCCGGTAGAAGCCGGCGTCCCAACCGAGGAGGCCCTGGTCCACCCGGAAGGACACGCCCGCCGCCGTCGGATGCAGATGGCTCACCAGGAAGTGGGAGAGGGCGAGCGCCGCGAGCACGACGAGGCGAGCCGTGATCCATCCCGGCAGCGCCGCAACGACGTCGGCCCTGATCCCACCCGGGCGGCCCGAATGCCCGATCCAGGCCACCCGCAGCCTGCCCGACACGCTGGCCCGAGCTCGGGCCGACGGCCCACTCGAGATCGTCAACCCGGCCTGTGTGATGCCGTCCCGCCGCAGCATGGCAGCAGGCTCATGGGGCGGCCGGGAAGCGGAACAGGGCCTGCTGCTCGAAGACGCCAGTGAGGTCGTCGTGAGCCTTGACATCGGGCCTGACTACCTGGGTCCCACCAGGGCGCAGGCTCGACAGCTCGTTGACGACCGATTCGCACTTGAAGTCGAGGCTCTTGTAGCCGCTGAGCCACACGAGCCAGATGGAGTGCCCGGGTCCTGCCCGGGCGGCGAGGCTCCGGGCGAAGGTGGCCGGCTGGCCCGCGGCATTCCTGGCGGAGTAGTCGTACCAGTCCACCCGCTGCGGCGGTGCGCCCGCCGGGAAGGTCAGCTGGACCAGATCGGACGGGAGCAGGCGGCTGACGGACGGGCCCAGCTGGTCGGGGCAGTACCCGACCGCGTCGCCCGGCTTGGCTGCCGCGTTGATCGCCGCGGCCACCTGTCCGGCCTGGGTGCGGTTGGTCGTCACGTTGGCGGCCGATGCGACCATCCCCAGGGCGACGGCCACGGCGAGCACCCCGGTCCTGATACGACGGTCGGCCAGGGTCGCCGCCCCGAGCACGGCCAGGAGGAGGAAGATCGGGAGCACGACCGCCGCGTAGCGACCCTGGAAGGCGCTCCGCGTGACCAGGCCGACGGCAATGGCCAGGGCGAGCGTTCCCGCCGTGGCGATGGCGAGGGCCCGGGGCGGTCGCCGGGTGCGAAGGTCGAGCTCGATCCGGTGGCCGTCCAGTGCCATGCCGAACAGGGCGAGGAAGGTGAAGGCAAAGAAGGTCAACCCGAGGCCTCGACCGGCGCTGGACTTGCCGCCGGCGAACTCGCCGATGGCATTGACCATGGCGCTGAAGCTCGCTGGCTCGGCCCATGGTGTCCCCGTGTGCCGGAGCTGGGACAGGAAGATCGTCACCCACGGCAGGAACAGGACGCACCCCGCGGCGATGGCGCCCAGCGCCCAGAGGGGGGCGGTCCGATCCGCCGGCCGGGTCCCGAGGCGCCAGGCGAGGAGGGCGACCACCATGACGAGCAGGTAGATCGACCAGTAGTGGGTGTACAGGAGCAGGGCGGTGACGGCGGTCAGGGCGGCCAGGTCGAGTGGTCGCGGCCGCGGGCGCTCCAGCACCCGGGACAGGGCGAGGAAGCCGCACACGACGAGGAGGATGACCAGCGAGTACATCCGGGCCTCGGTGGCGTAGCGCACCGCG
>DASXYV010000474.1:0-3505 GCA_036502305.1 Acidimicrobiales bacterium | reverse complement strand
ACCAGCTGACGACGGACGCCTCCTCCGCTTCGACCGGGTCGAGCGGATGGCCCACTGGTCCCTCGCCGTCCTCTTCGCCCTGCTGATGCTCACTGCCGTCCCCCTCTACGTGGGCTCGGTGGCCCAGCTGGTGGGTCGGCGGGCGCTCCTTGCGGAGATCCATTCCTGGTCCGGTGTGGCCCTCCCCGTGCCGCTCGTGGTCTCGCTGGTCGGCCCGTGGGGCCGCAGGCTCCGGCGTGACGTCCGCCGGCTGAACCTCTGGACCCCGGACGAACGTCGCTGGCTGCGCAGCGTCGGTCGCCATCCGGTGGTCGAGCCCGGCAAGTTCAACGCCGGCCAGAAGCTCAACGCCGCCTTCACCGCCGGCGTGATCGTCGCCATGCTGGCGACGGGATCGGTGATGCACTGGTACAAGCCGTTTCCCGTGGACTGGCGCACCGGAGCCACCTTCGTGCACGACCTCATCGCCTTCGCCGTCTTTGCCGTGGTGATCGGCCACATCGGCTTCGCCCTGACCCATCGCGACGCCCTGCGGTCGATGTTTCGGGGATGGGTCACCAGACGCTGGGCCAGGGTCCACGCGCCCCAGTGGGTGAAGGAGCTCGAGGTCGACTAGGGCACAGCCATCCCTGCCCGCAGGCTCTCCCGCCTGGAAGAACTGGCGCTCACGTGCCGCGCGCTCCTCTGCCCGGTCGCCGGGATCCGCCGCTTCGTCCCCTTTCAACCGCCGCTCCCTCTTCCAGGGCAAGCCCCGGCGAGCTGGTAACTGGTGGTAAGGAAACATGCCGGTCAACGCAAGGAAGCCCTCGGAGCGTTCCGTCCAGCCTGGCCCAGGGGTGCCTCAGAGAACGCCTGCGAGAGACGCATTTGAGCCCGAGTGGGGACTCGAACCCCAGACCTGCTCATTACGAGTGAGCTGCTCTGCCGTCTGAGCTACTCGGGCGAGATCGCCAGCCTAACTTGACCCAGGAAAGGCACCTCGCCGATGCCGAGGACGGCCGCAGCCGGCGTGGCGCCCAAGCGGTTCCTCGAAGACCGCTCGGGCGCCACATTCGGCGTACGTCACATCCGTCGTGCCCGTGTTTTCCCCTCCCAAGCGCCACGAACATCTCGGACGGGCCACAGATTGACCGCTCAGTCTGACAGCTTGCTTACCACATGCTGTCCGGTTGGTGACCGTTCACGCCTGCGGCCTGCTGCCTCGGCCGCCGGCGGACGAGAGCCGCACAAGCAGGGCCTGGAGCAGCAGGGCCTCGTTGGGGTTGTACTCGAGGGCCTCGTTGGCCTCGTGGACGGCCTCGATGGCGTCGAGCGTCGCCGCCACCGCGGCGGCCGGCACGGTCTCCGGTGTGACGGGGCCTTGGAGCCGCTCCCGGTAGGCCACGGTGAGAGCCGCCAATCCGAAGCGCAGCTCGTCCATCCGCAGCCGGCGCTGCTCGCGGCGGTGACGGTCCTCGATCTCCCGCCGGCCGGGCAGGGCCCGCTCCCCGACCGGCCGTGCCCGCTCGGTGAGCTCGTCCACCTCGGCCCGCTGCATCGCCCGCAGCGGCTCGAGCACCGCCTCGCCGTGGGCCAGCAGGTCGTCGACCAGCGTCATCACCGTGGCGCCGGTGCCATCGAGTCGACTGGGCACCTCCTCCCACGCGCGGCGGCGTTCGGCCGAGGTGGGATCGGAGACGAGGAGCCTGGCCCGGTCCATGCGCCCGCCCGAGGACAGCGCCGCCGCCGTCGCCAGCGCCTCGTCGGCGCCTTCGGCCACGAGCCGGGCAGCGACGGCATCCGACGTCAGCGCCTTGAACCTGACCTGGACGCAACGGCTGGCGATCGTCGCCAGCTCCGGCGCCAGACGGTCGGCGAGGAGCACGAACACCGTCGTCGGTGGCGGCTCCTCGATGGTCTTGAGCAGTGCGGGAGCGGCCCGGTCCACCAGGTGCAGGTCGACCAGCACGAGCACCTGACGGTGGCCCTCCATCGGGCTGCGCCACGCCAACCGGGCGATCTCGCGGGCGTCGTCCACGGTGATGAACGGCCCCGCCCGTTCGCGCACGACGAGGTCGGGATGGGTGGCCCCGAGGACGCGCCCTTCGCAGTCGCCCCCATCCGGGCAGAGGAGCGACGCGGCAAACGAGAGCGCAGCGGCGCGCTTTCCGGTACCCGGCGGACCGACGAGCAGATAGGCATGCACTGGCGACGCCGCGGCCGCGCGGAGCTGGGCCACGGCCTCGTCCTGGCCGATGACATCGTCGTAGAGCGGGGACACGTCTGGCCTAATTGGGGCCGGCCGTCGCCAGGCCGCCGGGCGCGCCCAACCGCTCCATCACCACAGCCAGCACCCTACCGGCGACCTCGGCCTCGGACCCCGACCCGTCGACGACCGCCCAGCTGGCCCAGTCCGCGGCGGCGAGAGCCTGGTAGCCCGCGGCCACGCGCTGATGGAAGGCAACGTCCTCGCGCTCGAGCCGGTCGAGCTCCCGGCTCTGGCGGGCTGCTGCGTCCTCTGCGGGGACGTCGAGGAGGACGGTCAGGTCCGGCCACAGGCCCCCCGAGGCCCAGGACGTCAGCCGTCGGAGCTCAGCCACATCGAGGCCGCGCCCGAAGCCCTGGTAGGCGAGCAGCGACCCCGAGAAGCGGTCGGTCACCACCCAGCGACCGGAGGACAACGCCGGCTCGATGAGCTCGCTCACGTGCTGGGCGCGGTCCGCCGCCATGAGCAGCGCCTCGGTGCGCGCATCGATTCGACTTGACTCGCCGTCGAGCAGCAGGGCCCGAACCCGCTCGCCCGTCGCCGTTCCTCCCGGCTCCCGGGTGAGCACAGCACCGAGGGCGTCGGCGAGCAGCCTGGCCTGGGTGGACTTGCCAGACGCCTCCCGGCCCTCGAGGGCGATCAGGCGGCCGCGAGCACCCGCGCCAGCCGGCTCCCGCTCCGGCGCCACCGGCTCAGGACCGGCTGCGCGTCGCCGCTCGGGCGGATGCCTTGGATGCCTTCTTCGTGGCGGACGCCTTCTTCGTGCCAGACGTCTTCTTGGCGGCGGCCTTCTTCGTGGCGGCCGTCGTGCGCCCCGCCTTCTTGGGGGAGCCCTTCTTGGTGGACTTGGCCGACCCGCGGGCGGAGCCCCCCTTGGTCGATCGCACGCCCTTGCGTGGTGGTGCCGGTCCGGCCGCCCGCTTCTCGGCCAGGAGCTCGGCGGCGCGCTCGGCCGTGAGCGACTCCGGATCGTCGCCTCGGCGCAGCGACGCGTTGACCTCGCCGTCGGTCACGTAGGGTCCGAAGCGACCCGACCTCACCACGATGGTTCCACCGGTCACCGGGTCCGGGCCCAGCTCGCGCAGAGGAGCGGCAGCCGCCCGCCGGCCACCCCGCTGCTTGGGCTGGGCGAAGATGGCCAGGGCCTCGTCGAGGGTGACGCTGAACAGCTGCTCCTCGGCAGTCAGGCTGCGACTGTCGTCGCCCTTCTTCAGGTACGGGCCGAAGCGTCCGTTCAGGGCCAGGATCTCGCCCCCGTCG
>DASXYV010000473.1:0-8698 GCA_036502305.1 Acidimicrobiales bacterium | reverse complement strand
GGCGCCGCGTGTCCACGTGGTCGCTCCAGCCCGGTTCGCCGATGCCCAGGAGATCGGCGATCGACTGAAGGACGACCAGCCGGTGATCGTCAACCTTCAGGTTGTCGACCGGGACCTGGCTCGTCGCATGATCGATTTCTGCAGCGGTCTCGCCTACGCCCTCAGCGGGTCGATGGAGAAGGTGGCCGACCAGGTGTTCCTGCTCACCCCGTCGGACGTCGAGGTGTCACCGGAGGAGCGACGGCGCCTGCAGGAGCGCGGCCTCTTTCGCGCCTGAGCCGTGAGCGCCAAAGGAATCATCGCCTGGATCATCCAGGCATACGTCATCATCATCTTCGCTCGGGTCATCCTCAGCTGGTTCCCGATCACCCCCGGTACGCCGCTCGCCACCGCGGCGAGGGTGTTGTACAGCCTCACCGAGCCGGTGCTGGGTCCGATCCGCCGGGTCCTCCCGCCGATGCGCATGGGCGGGATGGGACTCGACCTCTCTCCGATCATCGTGTTGATCGGGCTGCAGATCATCTCCCGGGCAGTCCTCGCCTGACGATCAGCGACCATCCGCGCCCTGGTCAAAAGCCGTCGGTACCATGACCGCCCATGGATATAGAGGTCTCAGCGAGAACACTTCGAGAGGTTGAGTTCCGGGAGAAGTTGCGGGGCTACAACCAGGACGACGTCGACGAGTTCCTCGAGCGGGCGGCGGCGGGGGTCGAGTTGCTGCACGACCGTCTCCGGCAGGCGATGGAGCGGGCCATGCGCGCCGAGCAGCGCGTCTCCGACCTTCCCGACGACGACGACGCGCTCCGGCGCACGCTCGTGCTCGCCCAGCGGACGGCGGACATGGCCGTGAAGGAGTCGCAGCAGCAGGCTCGAGAGACGCTCGTGAACGCGCAGACCGAGGCTCGGACCATGGTCGTCGAGGCAGAAGAGCGCGCCCGGCGCACCACCGAGGAGGCCGAGCGCGACCTGCGCGAGGAGCTGGTCCGGCTCGAGAGCGCACGCCAGCAGATGCACAAGGACATCATCCTGCTGGAGCGGCACGTCGAGGAGGAGCGGAGTCGGATGCGGGCCGCCCTCGCCAATGCCGCAGCCTGGGTGGATCAGAACCTCTCGGCCATGGCGCCGCCGCCCCCGTTGAGCGACGTCGACGTCCCCGCTCCGCCGCCAGACTCGACCGAGCCGCCCGAGGAGGGCTTCAACGGCGACAGTGGCGAGCCCGACTCGGGCGTGGTCGAGGAGGGTCCTGCCGACGACGATCGCCCGCCCATCGTGGTGGGGATTGGCGGCCCTCCGGGTGACGCCCCTCCAGCTGGTGCCGGGCCCCAGGAGCGTCCGCCGGGAGCGGCGGGTGGTGTGTTCGACGCCGAGCAGTGGGAGAGCACCAACGAGGACAATCCCACCCGAATCATCAGGGTGCAGGGTTCCGCTGGGCAGCACGCACCCACCCGCGTGATCAGGGGCGAGGGCCCCGCAGGCGGTCGCGGGCAGGTCTAGACCGTCTGGTTCTAGAATACTGACGTGCGATAGACAGTTGGCGTGGCCGAGCGCTGCGCTTCGGCTCCCCCCACGAAGGCTCCCTGGGATGGTGGCTCGGTGTTGCTTCTTCTGACCGTCGGCCTCCTGCTGATCGGCCTGGTCACCCTGGTGATCGGTTTCCTGAACAGCTCGCTGGCCTTGGACTACATCTCGATCGCTGCTAGCGCACTGTCCTTCGCGCTCGTGCTGCTCTTCACCCGCCTCGGGCGGGCCCGGTCGGCCCGGTCGGCCGCCGCTCGCGGTTCCCAGGCTCCTCCGCCCCTTGCCCACAGCGATACCGGCGTCATCGAGCTCGACCACCACAGCGACTCCCTCGGTCCCGAGACGGCGACGATCCCCAGGGCGTCCAGAGGCTCTTCGAGGGCAGCCTCGAGGGGAGCGGAGCCGCCGACCTCCCAGGCGTTCGATGAGCCGGCGCTCGAGGAAGTGGACGAAGCGGACGAAGCGGACGAAGCGGTCTGGGAGCCCCAGCCGCCGCCGCCTCCGGTGCCGGCCCGCTCCACCCGCGGCCCATCGCCCTACGAGCGTCCGTCGACGCCGGTGGCTGGCGTTCGTCCGCCGCCCGCCCCCGCTCCCGACGATCGCTTCGAGGACGATCGATACGAGGACGACCGCCACGCCGGCCCCGCCCACGTCGAGGAGTACGAGGATCTGGAGTTCCCCATCGCGGACTACGACGAGCTCCGGGTGGCCGAGATCCTGCCCTTGCTGGAGGAGCTCGAGCCTGACGAGATCGAAGTCGTCCGGGACCGCGAGACGTCGGGCCGCAACCGCGGCGTTGTCGTCCGCAAGCTGGACGAGCTGACCGGCGCGGCCGGGGCTGGCCCGGCGGCTCGTCGACCGGCGGCGCCGGTCGCCAACGGGATCCGCCAGCGCCCGACCGTCGAGGCCCCCGTCGACGATGGCTATGAGGACGAGCACACGGGCTACGACGAGCACGCCGAGCACGCGGCCTACGACCATGGCGACGACGAGTACGACGACGAGGGTCGTGACGATCGTCGCGTCGCCTTCCCGATCGCCGACTACGACGATCTCCGCCTGACTGAGATCCTTCCCCTGCTTCCCCAGCTGGAGCCAACGGAGCTCGAGCTGGTGCGGCAGCGGGAGCTTCAGGGGGAGCGACGGGCGACCCTGCTCAACCGCATCGACGCCCTGATCGGGACCGGCACTGCCCGAGCGCCAGCTCGCCAGGGTCGTTGACGCGACCCGCTGACCCAGGGCACCCCAGGCGGCGGCGGCTCCGCTCAGCTGATGCGGCTCAGGCCGACCCCGACCGAGCGAGCCCGGCCGACCTGGTGGCGGGCGCGGTGGTCGAGATCGGAGCGGTCGGTGCTCGCATCGTCGAGCGCCACCTCCAGCTCGTCGGCGAGGGTCTGTTCCATCAGATAGCGGCGGTGTGACTCCACCGCGGCAGCGGCCTCCTCGTCGAGATCGAGCACCAGGCGAATGTGGTCGGCCACGTGGAGACCAGCGTCGCGGCGGGCGATCTGCACGGTGCGGATCAGATCCCGCGCCAGCCCGAGCCGGGCAAGTGCCGGGGTGATCTCGAGATCGAGCGTGACCACGCCGTCGTTGCCGGGCAGGCTCCGGCTGGCGATCTCGTCGCGTGGCTTGAGCCGTACGGTGAACTCGCCTGAGTGGAGGGTGGTTCCACCCACCTCGACCTCGTCGTCGGAGATTCTCGACCAGTTGCCCTTCCGGGCGGCGGCCAACACCGTCTGGGTCTCGGCGCCGAGCCGCGGTCCGACCACCGACGGATCGACGGCGAGGATCAGCTCACCGGCATCGTCCACCGCCTCGGACAGGTGCACCTCCTGGACGTTGACCTCGTCGGCGATCAGGCCGACGTAGGGCTCGAGGCGGCGGGCGTCGCGGGCGGCCACCGTCAGGGAAGCGAGCGGCAGTCGGGCGCGGCGGTCGTTGGCCTTTCGCACCGAGTGGGCCGCCGACGCCACCTCGCGCACCAGGTCCATGTCGGCGACGAGCGCAGGATCGGCGGGGAGGGCGTGACGCCCCGGCCAGTCGGTCAGGTGGACGCTGCGCTCGCCCGTCAAGCCCCGGTAGACGGCCTCGGTGACCAGGGGGAGCAGGGGCGCGGCGACCTGGCACAGGACCTGAAGCACGGTGGCGAGGGTGTCGTAGGCGTCCCGCTTGTCGCGGTCGGTCTCGGGATCGTCGCCCACCGGCTTCCAGAACCGGTCTCGACTTCGGCGGATGTACCAGTTGGTGAAGGCGTCGAGAAAGCCGGCGATGGCTGCGCAGGCGCCCGGCAGGTCGTCGACGTCCATCCGGGTCGTGACGTCGTCCACCAGCGCTGCGGTCTTCGCCAGCGCGTAGCGGTCGAGCACCCCGCTGGCGTCGGTGCGCCAGCGGCCCTGGATCCCGTCGGTGTTGGCGTAGAGGGTGAGGAAATACCATGCGTTCCAGATGGGGTTGAGGACCTGGCGTACGGCATCGGAGAAGCCCTTGTGGTCGACCATCTGGTCCTGGCCCCGCAGCACGGACGAGGACAACAGGAACCAACGCATGGCGTCGGCCCCGTAGGTGCTGAAGACCTCGTTGGCCTCCGGGTAGTTGCTGAGGCGCTTGGACATCTTTCGGCCGTCATTGCCCAGCACCACGCCGTGGGCGATGCAGCTCGTGAACGGGGGGCAGTCGAACAGCGCCGTCGATAGCACGTGGAGGGTGTAGAACCAGCCTCTCGTCTGGCTCACGTACTCCACGACGAAGTCGGCCGGGAAGTGTGACTCGAAGCGCTCCCGGTTCTCCATCGGATAGTGCAGCTGGGCGTAGGGCATCGATCCCGACTCGAACCAGCAGTCGAGCACGTCCTCGACCCGACGCATCGTCGACGTGCCCGTGGGGTCGTCGGGGTTGGGTCGGGTGAGGGCGTCGACCGCTGGACGGTGGAGGTCGGTCGGGCGCACGCCGAAGTCACGCTCGATCTCGTCCAGGCTGCCGTAGACGTCGATCCGGGGGTACCTGGGATCGTCGCTGGTCCACACCGGGATCGGCGCGCCCCAGAAGCGGTTGCGGCTGATGGACCAGTCCCTGGCCCCTTCCAGCCACTTGCCGAAGGCGCCGTCGCGCACGTGGGCGGGCGTCCAACGGATCCGCTGGTTGAGCTCGACCATCCGGTCCCGGAAGGCGGTTACCCGCACGAACCAGGAGCTGACCGCCCGATAGATCAGCGGTGTGTCGGTTCGCCAGCAGTGCGGGTAGCTGTGGACGTAGCTCTCCCGGGCCAGGAGCGCCCCGGAGGCGGCGAGATCGTCGATGATCGCCTCATTGGCGTCGAGCACCTGGAGGCCTGCGTAGGGGGGGACCTGGTGGGTGAACCGGCCCCGGTCGTCGACGGGCGCGATCACGGCGATGCCGTTGGCCTCGCAGATCCGTTGATCGTCCTCCCCGAAGCCAGGAGCGGTGTGCACGATGCCCGTGCCTTCCTCGGTGGACACGAAGTCCCCGGCCAGGACGCGGAACGCCCTCGGCGCGTCGGCGAAGAAATCGAACAGCGGCCGGTAGGTCCGCCCCACCAGCTCGCTCCCCTTGACCGTTCCGACCCGGACGGCATCACCGAGGAGGCCGGCGTAGGCCTCGGCCCTCGCCGCACCGACCACGTACCGGGCCCCGTGGAGCTCGAACACGGCGTAGTCGATGTCGGGCCCGACCGCGAGGGCCAGGTTGGACGGAAGGGTCCACGGCGTCGTCGTCCATACCAGCACCCGGACCGGCTGTCCGGGTCCGAGCGGGCTGGGCGGAGATCCCACGCCGGGGCGGGCCTCCGCGACATCCTCGCCGTCGAGCTCGAAGGCGACGGTCACCGCCGGGTCCTCCCGGGGACGGTAGGCGTCGTCCTGGCGGGTCTCGAAGTTCGACAGGGGTGTCTCGCACTCCCAGCAGTAGGGGAGGACGCGGTAGCCCTCGTAGATCAGGCCCTTGTCCCACAGCTGCCGGAAGGCCCAAAGGACGCTCTCCATGTAGGCGAGGTCCATCGTCTTGTAGTCGTCACTGAAGTCGACCCAGCGAGCTTGGCGGGTCACGTACCGCTCCCACTCGTCGGCGGTCCGCAGGACCAGGGAGCGGCAGTGGTCGTTGAACCGCTCGATGCCCATGGTCGTCACGCCCGCACGACCCGAGACCCCGAGCTCCTTCTCGGCGACCATCTCGGCCGGGAGCCCGTGGCAGTCCCAGCCGAAGCGCCGTTCCACCCGTCGGCCGCGCATGGTCCGGTAGCGGGGAACAGCGTCTTTCACGAAGCCGGTCAGGAGGTGGCCGTAGTGGGGAAGCCCGTTGGCGAACGGTGGCCCGTCGTAGAAGACGTACTCGTTGGATCCCGCCTCTCTGGCCGCTACCGAGGCCGCGAACGTCCCGTCCGCCCGCCAGAACTCCAGGATCTGCTCCTCGAGGGCGGGAAAGTCGGGCTGCTGTTCGACCGGTGGGTACGGTGCCCCGTCGGGCTCGGACGCCATGGACCCACAGTAGGCGGGACCGGCCTGAGTTCCCGGCGACTTACCGGCCTCAGGCGAGCGCGCGCGCGGGCCCGAACCGATCGCCTCTGGCGGCCGTTCTGCGGAAGTCGTTGCCGATGCCTCCCTGGTCAGGTACGATCCGACGCCCTCGGCGACTTCTCAGGACCGAGCTTCATGCCTCGAACGTCACGTGCATCCAACCCGGCCCGACAGGCGGAAACCCGAAAGGGAGCTGCTGCATCGGGCCGAGCGTCCACCCCGGCTGCCCGGGCGAGCAAGTCCACGGGAGCCGCCCCGGCGACCAGGAAGGGCCAGTCCACGGGACGGACCCCGCACGGCAAAGGCACGACGACGGGCTCGGGACGCCGCACCAGCGGAAAGGTCGAGGCCGCCGGCACCCGGTCCGGCCGTGGCCGCGGAGCCGCCGTGCCGGGCAAGGCCCAGCGGGCGGCTGGCACCTCGGCCACCACGTCAGCCACCTCCAAGCGGGGTGGCGCCCGGGTGAGAGCGCCACGCGGCGGCAGTGGCGTCCAGTCGAAATCCGGTGCCAGCGCCCGGGCGCCGGCCAAGGCCCGCGCAAGCCGGGCGGCCACGCCCAAGCTGAGCCCCACGCGAGCGGGCGAGCGGGTGGCGGCGGCCAAGACGCTGGCCCGCCGGGCGGGATCTGGGGCCCCGGCAGGGGTGGCAACCAGGGCTCCGAAGACACGGCGGAAGATCACCGACAAGTTCCTGCTGGAGCAGCAGGGACTCCTGCGCGCCGAGCGGGCGACCTATGTCGAGCACGCCGAGGACCTCAAGGCGGAGGCCGACTCCCTGGCTCAGGACATGGAGCCCGGCGATGTGCAATTCGACGAGGAGTCGGGCGAGGGGGGGACGGTCACCGTCGACCGCGAGCGGGACCTCGCCCTCTCCGCGCAGGCGAGGGCCGCAATCGAGGACATCGACCACGCCCTGGCCAAGATCGAAGCTGGCACCTACGGCCTGTGCGAGGGTTGCGGCCAACCGATCCCGAAGGCCCGGCTCAAGGCGCTGCCCCAGGCCCGTATGTGCGTGACCTGCAAGAGCGGGGGGTTGTCGCGGCGCTGAGCCGGGACTGGTCTCGCCCGCGCCTCCAGCTGATCATCGCGGGGACAGCGGGAGTCGTCGTCGCCCTGGACCAGCTGACCAAGTCCCTGGCGGTGCACTACCTGAGGGACGCTCCGGTGCACCTGGTCGGTCCGGTGCGCCTGGCCCTCACGTTCAACTCGGGTGCGGCGTTCAGCCTTGCCCGCGGCCTCACGACCGAGCTCGTGATCGTCGGCGTGGCGCTGATCGCCGTCGTCGTCGTCCTGGGCCGGTCGGCCTCGACGACGGCGACCGCGATCGCGGTGGGCCTGATCCTCGGTGGCGCCGTCGGGAACCTCGTCGACCGCCTGGTCCGGTCCAACGGGGGGTCCGTGATCGATTTCATCGACCTGCGGTACTGGCCCACGTTCAACGTGGCCGATGCCTGCATCGTGTGCGGCGCCGTCCTCCTGATCTTCGTCGGCTACCGCAAACGGGCGCCGTGAAGGCCTCCATCCCGGCGGCGCTCGCCGGCGAGCGCGTCGATCGGGCGGTGGCGCTCCTGGGTGGCTTGACGCGAGCAGAGGTGGCCGAACTGGTGCGGGCGGGCCGCGTCCGGCTCTCCGGCGCTCCGGTGTCGACCCGCAGCCGCCGCGTGGCCGGTGGCGAGGACCTGGAGGTGGACCTGCCGTCTCGGGGACCGCCGACCGGGGTCGGTGCCGACCCGAGTGTCGACGTGCGGGTCGTCTACGCCGACGACGACATCGTGGTGGTCGACAAACCCCCGGGCCTCGTCGTCCATCCCGGTGCCGGCCACCGCACGGGCACGCTCGTCCAGGGGCTCGTGGCCCGATTTCCGGACCTGGCCGACGCCGGGGCGGGTGATGCCGACCGTCCGGGCATCGTCCAGCGCCTGGACAAGGGGACGTCCGGCCTCCTCGTCGTGGCGCGGACCGCGGAGGCGTACCGGTCGCTGGTCGAGCAGCTCAGCGCCAGATCTTCTGCAGGCACGGCCGGCCCGGGAGGCCGGCCCAGGGAGGCGGCCGGCCCGGGAGGCCGGCCCATGGCGATCGAGCGCCGGTACCTGGCCCTCGTTCTCGGGTCCGTCGAGGCCGACGCCGGAGAGGTGGAGGCGCCCATGGGCAGGTCGGAGCGGGATCCCACCCGGATGGCCGTGTCCCGCCGGGGCCGACCGGCCCGCACGGCCTACCGCGTCGAATCCCGGTACCGGCTTCCGATAGCGGCGACGCTCGTCGACTGCCGGCTGGAGACCGGCCGTACCCACCAGGTCCGGGTGCATCTGGCAGCCATCGGTCATCCGGTTGCGGGCGACGTTCGCTACGGCGGCGCCGAGGCCCGGTTGGCGCTGGAACGGCCGTTCCTTCACGCCCATCGGCTGAGCTTCGACCATCCCCGCACAGGAGAGCGTCTCAGCTTCTCCTCGCCGCTGCCCCCCGATCTGACAGCCGTACTGGCCGAGCTGTCCTAGGCCGGCTTCACCGGCCTAGGACGCTGTCGGCCGGCCTCCCGGGCCGGCCAGGGCCGGCTTCACCGGCCTAGGACGCCGTCGGCCGGCCTCCCGGGCCGGCCAGGGCCTAGGACGCTGTTCGCCTGCTGCGTCTCCTGACCGAACCCGGCAGGTC
>DASXYV010000472.1:0-2641 GCA_036502305.1 Acidimicrobiales bacterium | reverse complement strand
TCGCGGGAAGGCCTTGGCCACGTCGCCGACCCCGCCGGCGTGATCGAGGTGGATGTGGGTGACGGCGACGCCGGCCAGGTCGTCGGCAGCCATCCCGAGCTCGTCCAGCGCGGCCAGGAGGACGGGAACCGAGCTCTGGCTCCCGGTCTCCACCAGCACCGGCGCGGGCCCGTCGACCAGGTAGCCCGCGGTGACGCGATCCCAGCCGCCGAGCCGGGTGTCGATCTCGATCACCCCGGGCGCGATGGTCGTCGCCATGGCCACCGACGTTAGCCCGAGCCGTCCCGCGGCCCGGACGGGCATCGCGAGTCCCCGGCGTGCTACTTGGCCCTGACGGAGTCCCGGCTGTGGACGCCGGAGAGGCACTGGGCGGCGCTCACCAGCGACATGTGGGAGAAGGCCTGGGGGAAGTTGCCGACCTGGCGGCGGGCTTTGGTGTCGTACTCCTCCGCCAGTAGCCCCAGGTCGTTGGCGAGGTCCAGCAGCCGCTCGAAGAGTGCCCGACCCTCGTCTTCCCGTCCGCTGAGCGCCAAGTTCTCCGCCAGCCAGAACGAGCAGGGAAGGAAGGCGCCCTCGCCGCCGGTCAGGCCGTCGACATGGGAGGCGCTGTCCGCCCTGTAGCGGAGTACGAGGCCGTCGACCACGAGCTGGCGCGAGATCGCGTCCATCGTCCCTGACACCCGCGGATCGCTCGCCGGCAGGAACCCCACGAGCGGCATCATCAGCACGCTGGCGTCGAGCTCGTGGCCCCCGTAGTACTGGGTGAAGGCCCCCACGTCGGCGTTCCAACCCTTGGCACACACCTCGTCGTGGATCTCCTGGCGCAATGCTCGCCACTTGTCGACCGGACCTTCGACCCGGGGGAAGCGCTCGACGCTCCTGACGGCTCGGTCCATGGCCACCCATGCCATGACCTTCGAGTGGGTGAAATGACGTCGAGGGCCTCGCATCTCCCAGATGCCGTCGTCGGGCTCCCGCCATCCCGACTCGAGGAACTCCATCAGCTTGAGCTGGAGGTCCCACGCCGCCGGCACGGGATCGATGTCGCGCTCGCGGGCGAGGTAGAGGGCGTCCATCACCTCGCCGTAGACGTCGAGCTGGTACTGATCGGAGGCCGCGTTCCCGACGCGCACCGGGCTCGCACCTTCGTAACCATGCAGCCAGGCAATCTCGAACTCGGTGAGACGCCGTTCACCAGCGGGCCCGTACATGATCTGGAGGTCTGCCGGGTCGCCGGCCACGGCCCGCAGGAGCCAGTCTCGCCAGCTCTCCGCTTCCTCCTGATAGCCGGCCACCATGAGCGAGTCGAGGGTGAGGGTCGCGTCGCGGAGCCAGCAGTAGCGGTAGTCCCAGTTGCGTATGCCCCCCAGTTGCTCGGGCAACGAGGTGGTGGCGGCGGCCACGATGCCGCCGGTGGGCGCGTAGGTGAGCGCCTTGAGGGTCAGCAGTGACCGGCCCACCGCCTCGCCCCACTCTCCCTCGTACTCGCACGCGTCGGCCCATTCCTGCCAGTACTGCTCGGTCTCCTGGACGACGTAGTGGGCGTCGGACGGGCGGGGCGGCGACTCGTGCGACGGGTAAGAGGTGAGCATGAAGGGAACCCGCTGCCCCTCGTGGACGGAGAAGTCGGCCACGGTGGTGAAGTTCTCGCCCCGTGTATGCAGGGGTGTCCACAGGCAGATCGCATCGGGCCCGGCGGTCGCCGTCAGGCGCCCGTCGATGCGACGGACCCACGGCAGAATGCGCCCGTAGTCGAACCTCATCACGAGGTCCATGCGCATCGGGACCCGGCCCCGGACTCCTTCCACCAACCGGGTCACCTCGGGATACTGGTCGCGGACGGGCATGCAGTCCACGACGCGAACCGTCCCCTCGTCGGTGTCGAACTCGGTCTCGAGCACCAGCGAGTCGCCCCGGTAGCGGCGGCGAGTGGCGCGCACCGGCCCCGCCGGAGCCAGCTGCCAGTAGCCGTTCCCCTCGTCACCCAACAGCTTGGCGAAGCACGCCTGGGAGTCGAAGCGGGGAAGACACAGCCAGTCGATCGAGCCGTTGCGCCCGACGAGCGCCGCCGTGTGGGTGTCTCCGATGATCCCGTAGTCCTCGATGCGTAGGGCCACGGAGCAACCTTACCGACGGCTTGTCACCCGGCGGTGGCCCGTCGCCAACGATGGGACTCAGCCGGCGCAGGCTCCTGTGCCGCTCGGGGCGGTTGTCGCCTCGGCCTGATGAACTCTCGTGTTCACTCCCGGAGACGCAAGGGCGTAGCCGATGTTGGGGTCGGCCGCCGAGCGGGAGAAGACCACTCCGATGACGGTGCCGTCCGGCTCGACCAGTGGACCGCCCGAGTTGCCGGGCCGGACCACCGCCTGCAGCTCGTAGACGGGGCGGGTGGTGAGACCCTGGCCGTAGATGTCGCGTCCGGTGGCGTCGAACTCCTGCATCACGCCGGCCGGCTCGACATCGAAGTTCCCACCTCCCGGGAAGCCGAGCACGGCCCCCTGGGTACCCCGCCCCACGTTGGTGCCCAGCAGGCGCAGGGGCGGGTCGGTGAGCCCCGTCGTGCGCAGCACGGCGATGTCGAAGGCAGGGTCGAAGAGGACGGGCGTGCTGCGGTGGGACCCCGACTGGTCGTAGACCCTCG
>DASXYV010000471.1:0-6954 GCA_036502305.1 Acidimicrobiales bacterium | reverse complement strand
CCGGGTGCTCGACGAGCGTCAGCTGCAGGCCACCTTCTTCGTGGTCGGCGACGAGCTGGCCCGGCCTGGCGGCCGGGCCACCGCCGAGCGGGCCCGGGCGGCGGGCCACTGGATCGGCAACCACTCGATGACCCACCTCGTGCCACTCGGCGAGCCGGGAGGCGACGGCCACCTCGACGAGGAGATCGGGGCAGCCCAGGAGCTGCTCGACGATCTGGCCCACCCGGACCGGCTCTTCCGGCCGTTCGGCGGAGGTGGCCACCTCGGGCCCCACCTGCTCAGCCCGGCCGCGCTCGCCTACCTGATCGATCACCGGTACTCGCTGGCGCTGTGGAACTGCGTGCCCCGCGACTGGGAGGACCCGACCGGCTGGGTCGAACGGGCCCGGCAGGACGTCGCCGATCGGGACTGGACGGTCCTCGTCCTCCACGACCTGCCGACGGGAGCGATGGACCAGCTGGCCCGGTTCATCGACGGTGAGCTGGACGCCGGCGTCGAGATCGTCCAGGAGCTGCCGGAGGAATGCGTCCCCGTGTGGCGGGGCGTGACCCGGGGGCCCGTCGACCATCTCGTCGCGCCCCGCGTCGCGCCGGACGCCTAGGACGGCTGCCCTACTCGATCGATCAGGGCGGGAGTCAGCTCGTGCAGCGAGTCGATGTGACGAGCAGCGAGGGAGAGCGCGTCGGGATCGGGCGGGAAGTCGCGGTTGGGCACGACCACGACGACCATCCCCGCGCTCGCCGCCGCCCGCACGCCGTTGGCAGAGTCTTCGATGGCCGCGCAGCTGGTCGGCGGGACGCCGAGGGCGGCCGCCACAGCTAGGTAGACGTCGGGCGCCGGCTTGCCTCTGGCGACCTCTTCCGACGACACCGTTGCCGCGAAGCAGCCCGACAGGTCCGACGCGGCGAGCGCGGCGTCGATGACCGGCCGGTTAGACGACGACGCCACGCCGAGCGGCCACCGCGACGCCAGTCGTCGAACGGCGCCCTCGGCTCCAGGGAGGAGCGGGAGCTGCTCGCGGTAGATGGCGAGCACCCGCCCGACCACATCGTCGCTGATCGCCGCCGTCTCGAGCTGGACGCCGAGCTCGTCGTGGAGGTAGGTCGCCCACTCGGGTGAGCTCATGCCCATCATCGCCCGCTCGACGCCCGATGGCCACTGCCCACCGTGGGCGAGCGCGACCGCTCGACGGGCGTCGGCCCATGTGCGCTCGGAGTCGAGGAGCACGCCGTCGAGGTCGAAGGCCACGGCGCCGGTCACGCGTCCTCGGCGCTCGTGAGCGGCTCGGGCCGGGGGTAGAGGTGATCCTCCTGAACGAGCGACCCGTCAGGTGAGCGATGGGGAGGCCGGCGGGGCGGCACGGCCGCCCCTGGGAGGTGCCTACGGCCGCCGGACCACGGAGCAGGAGGGGCGACGACGCGGTCGGCCAAACGGTAGGCGAGGCTTTCATAGTTGACCCGCCAGCCCCGGAAGTGCGGCCACGCCTCTTCGGCCCCGCGCTCGATCGGAAAGCTCTTCGCCACCAACAGCTCGACGGCGGCAGAGAACTCCTCGAAGGTGAGGTCGAGGGGCGCTTCAGGTAGGGGATCGAGATCGAACTTCCAGTGGAGTGAGCTGGCAATACGTCGGAACGCGCTGAACCCCATGCGCAGGCACAGTCGGGCCTGCGACGGCGCCGACGTCGGGCACAGGGCGAGGTGCATGGCGGCCGCGTCCAGCACGGCCAGCAGGGAGAGGACCCAGGAGTACCAGGCCTGCGGCGAGCGAAAGAGGAGGAGCACGGGATAGGTCGTGTGGCTCTCGCTGACCTCCGCCGCCCACTGCTCCCAGTCGTCGTAGAGCTCGGGCAGGGCGTCGATAATGCCCACCAGCTGGTGTCGTATGAGGACCTCAGGACCCCATGCCGGAGTCCCCGCCCGGCTCTCCATGAGGGCGACCAGGGCCTCTCGGCGGTTGAAGGCGCTGTAGATGGCGGGCAGGTAGGCGATCTGCAGCGCGATGGTGATGGCCGCGGTGCCGGCGACGAGTCCGATCAGGGTGTCGTTGGTCGGACCACTCACGTGGGCGGTCCCGATCGAGAAGAGAGAGAGCCCCGCTTCGCGAAACCCGAGCATCAGGCTCCCTGACCAGGGCCACAGCATGAAGCCGTACCCGATGACGAACAGCCCGAGGAAGGTCAGCAGCTGAGCGAGGAGGGCGACCGGCCCAGTCGGGGCGAGGATGCCGTCCTTCGTCTCGTACTGGCTCGTGAGCCTGGACATGGCGATGAAAGCGAGGCGTACCGTACGGTTCACCACGAGTGAGAGCCGTTGGCCGGCGGAGCGAGGGAGAACGAGGGCGATGACCACGCTCGTGGCGGTCGTCACCACGATCAGGATGCCGATGGCGAAGCCGATCCACTGCAGCGTCATGGTCGGCTCGATGCGCTCATAGCTCGCCCTCCGGCGTGTCCTGGACCACGGTCGGCGACGTCACCGGATCTCGTAGTCTGGCCGATCCCGCCCGTCTGCGCCGCGGATCGGGCAGTTCGGGGAGGAGCGTCCCGCAAGCGGGAGGTGCGAGATGAGAGCACTGGTGGCGGCCCCAGGGGCGCCCGGGGAAGCCGAGCTGCGGGAGGTGGCGGAACCCGAGCTGACCCCGGGACACGTCCTCGTTCGGGTGAAGGCGGTGTCGCTCAACCGGGGCGAGGTGCGGGTACTGGCGACCGCCCCCGAGGGATGGCGTCCTGGGTGGGATCTCGCTGGGGTCGTGGAGCGATCCGGCCCCGGGCCGACGGCGCCACCGGAGGGAGCCCGCGTCGTGGGCGTCGTCAGTGAGGGCGCCTGGGCCGAGCTGGTCGCCGTTCCCATCCACCACCTGGCCCCCATTCCCGACAAGGTGACCGTGGCGGCCGCTTCCACGCTCCCAGTCGCCGGCTTGACGGCATACCGGACGTTGCTCATCGGCGGCGCCAGCCCCGATTGGCCGGTCCTGGTCACCGGGGCGGCAGGAGGGGTCGGCCGCTTCGCCGTGCAGCTGGCCGCGCACGATGGAGCGGACGTGACCGCAGTGGTCGGCCGACCGGAGCGCGGCGAGGGGCTCCTCGAGCTCGGCGCCTCGGCCGTCTCGGTGGGGATGCCGGCATCGGGCGAGCACCACACGATCCTCGAGTCGGCGGGAGGCCGCTCGCTGGCCGCGGCCCTGGGCCTCGTGGCGCCCTACGGAGTCGTGATCAGCTACGGCAACTCGTCGGGCGAGACGACCACGTTCGACGTCCGCACGTTGTACCGGCGGTCCGGACGGCTCCACGGTTTCTATGTCTTTTCCGAGATCGAGCGGTTGGGTGGCGCCACCGCCGACCTGATGATGCTCGCCGAGCTGCTGGCCGACGGTCGCCTGGAGGCCGAGGTGTCCCTCGAGGCGGACTGGAGCGAGGCGCCCGCCGCCTTCGCCGCGCTGATGGATCGTCGAGTGCGGGGTAAGGCTGTGCTGCATGTCAGCTGAGGGAGGTGGCAGCATGGGCGATCCCGCCCCCAAGTTCGAACGCTACGACGAGGTCGTCGCTCGCGGCCTGGCAGAGGCCCACGAGCGGGCGACGGGCCTGCCGGGGTGGCTGGGCATCCGGCTCGTCGAGGCGTGGCCTGGGGGACTGCGAGCGCAGCTCGACGTCCGGGACGAGCTCCTGAACCCGTTTCGCAATCTCCATGGCGGCGTGTTGGCGGCCCTCGTCGACCATGTCCTCGGGACGGTGTGCTACCCGGTCATCCCGCCCGGTTCGTGGGCCGCCACCACGGAGTTCAAGCTCAACTACCTTGCGCCGGTCACCGAGGGGACTCTCACCGCCGTCTCGGAGGTCATCTCGCTGACCAAACGGACGGCGGTGGTCCGGATCTCGGTCTCGACGGGCGGCCCCGGAGGCGGGCCCGGCGACACCGACGAGCGCCTGGTCTGCTCGGCCCAGGGAACAGTGCTGGTGATGGCGCCGAAGGGGCGGTCGTGAGCCGGCCGGAGGGCTGGCGCTCCTGCCTTGCGCACTTGTGACCCGGCTGTCAGCTCGGATACTGGAGCGCGACTGCGGCGGCAGGCTCGTTCACGGCGAAGCTCAGGCTCTCCTCGAAGTAGAGGTGCACCGCCGAGTCGGTGTGATCGACGTAGCCGACGGAGAGGTCCTGGCCGCAGTCGAGCACGTAGTCTCCGCCCCGCAGGCTGACCACGACGGCGCCGTCCACGGCCGGCGCCCACATGATAGGGCCGCCGAGGATGAGGCGGATGTGCTCGAGCACCGGGTACCCGCCGTGCTCGGTCGTCTCGATGACCCCGGTGTAGCAACGAGGTCCGAGAGCGATGCCGTACGGGCCGCCGACCCCGATCGTGCGCAGGGTCGCGACCGCCTGCGCGACCGTGCGCGGGTACACGTTGTAGTCGTCGCCGATCGGGAGGGGGGCGTGGGGAGTGGCCTCCGTCATGCCCACGATCCCCCCCTGGCGGTGGCCGTGGAAGACGGCCCGGTCCTCGGCCATTGCGGCGCGCCGACCGGCCTCGATGAGGTTGGAGAGGTCGGGGTTGGCCGCGCCCCGATCGACCGCGTCGAGCTCGTCCCGCGCCAGGGTGAACGGCGTGCGCAGCTCGAGGAGAGGTTGGACCAGCCGGCGCCGGAGCTCGACGCCCTCCGCGGCCGAGGCCACGGGCTCGGTGCGGCCGAGGTTGCTTGCCGAGTGGTCCCACCCGCTCGGCCCGTCGAAGTCGACCAGCGGCCGGGCGGCCAGGAAGTGGCGGAGCGTCCGCGTCGCCTCCTCGTCGACTGCGGCCCATCCGCCGTCGGTGATCGGGGCCTGTTGCCGGCGGAGATGGTCCATCACAGACCGTCCTTGTCTCGTAGGGCTCCCAGCCCGAGCGACGAAACCGCCGTCGAGGTGGCGCCCTGGCCGCCCGGACCGGCATCGCTCGGCCCGGCGGTGACCGGGCTCACGGTGATGGGCCCGTCCGTGAACAGGTAGAGCCGCAGCTGCTTGTCGAGCTCCGGATCATGGCGCCGGAGCCACTCGAGGTTCATCGCCGCGTGCTCCTTCTCGTCGTCGCGATTGTGACGGAGCACCTCGCGCAGGTCGTCGTCGTCGCTGGCGTCGGCCCGCTGGTCGTACCAGTCGATGGCCTCCAGCTCCTCCTTGAGCGACACGTTGGCCCGATGTCGCTCGATGGTGCCGGGTCGGAGCTTCGACTCGGGCTCGTGCAGACCCTCGCTCCCCATCGTCGCTCCCTTTCTTTCGCTCCCTTTGGGCCGGCCTCTGGGGCCGACCCCCGCCATCCGGGGCCTCCCGGGTCGATCCTCGCTCCCGAATCGGCCACCATAGCCGCGCCTTCGCCAGGACCCACGGCCGCCAGGCCGGCTCGGGAGGCGTGCGCACGGCGACCCGCCCCGATCAGGGCAGGTCGCCGAACGTTCAGTGAGGAATCGCCGTGCCGTAACTCCGTGGTAACTGCCCGGTTACCTGGCGCTGTCAGATTCCTCTGGGACACTTGCGCCCGCTGAGTCACCCGGGAGAGAGATGCGCTCCAAGTCGGTTCACGCTTCGTCGGTCCTCCCGGCGGGCACGTCCATCGAGGTGCGCTGTCACCTCAATTGCCCCTGGTCGGCCGGCTTCGAGGTGGAGGAGCCGGTGCTCGCGGACGACGAGGTCGGCTACCGCATTCGACGGGCCCAGTCCAGTGCCCAGTCCAGCCGGGTGCTACCGGCGGTGTTCGGAGCAGACTACGTCCGGAGGATGGGCCGACGGAGGCCGGATCTGGCCCTGTCGGGGCGGCGAGAATTGGAGCGCTCTTCAACTTGAGTTAACCCGGGGTCCATCTCGGCGTCACCGGTCCGCTCTACGTTGCTGTTTCGTGACCTACAACCTGATCGCTCAGTCCAACCGGCGCGCTCGCAAACGGATCGGTCGGCGCTCCGCCCTGGGTGCCGCCGCCGTGGCAGTGGCGCTCACGGCCGCAGCCTGCGGTAGCTCCAGCTCGACCTCGAGCAGCTCGACGACCACGTCGGGCAGCTCCGCTGCCAAGGTGAACTGCGCATCCGGGACCATCACCGGTGCCGGATCGACGTTCGTCAACACGATCGCCCTGCAATGGATCAAGGACTACCAATCGAAGTGCCCGGGCGCCACGATCAACTACCAGAGCGTCGGTTCCGGCGCCGGCGTGCAGCAGTTCACCGCCGGCACGGTGAACTTCGGGGCCAGTGACGTCCCGTTCGCGGCGAGCGAGCAGGCCGCCGCCAACGCCAAGTACCCGGGCGGAGCGCAGCAGATCATCTGGGCCGCGGGCCCGATCGCCATCGAGTACCACGTCTCGGGAGTGAGCGACCTCAAGCTGTCCCCGAGCACGCTGGCCAGCATCCTCGCCGGCAAGGTGAAGACGTGGAACGATCCCACGATCGCCGCTGACAACCCCGGGACGAACCTCCCCGCCGAGGGGATCCAGGTCGTCCATCGCTCGGACGGGTCGGGGACCACGGCCGCCTTCACCGGCTACCTGACCGCCGTCGCCCCGACAGTCTGGACCTTCGGCGCGGCCAAGGACGTCCCCTGGCCCACCGGCCAGGGCGCCAAGGGGTCCGACGGCGTCACCGCGGTCGTGACCCAGACCGAGGGTGCCATCGGCTACGCCGAGCTCTCCTACGCCAAGGGCGGCCAGGTCTCGACGGCCAGCATCAAGAACGCTGCGGGGCAGTTCGTCCCGGCGTCGTCGGCGGGTGCGACAGCAGCCCTGTCCAGCGCCACGATCAATCCCGACGGGACCGCGAAGCTCAACTTCCAGGCGCCCGGCAACACCGCCTATCCGCTCTCGACGTTCACCTACGTCCTCGTGCCGACCAAGTCCTCCAACCCGGCAGTGGGCACGCTGCTCAAGGACTTCGTCCAGTACGCCATCGGCCCGGGCCAGTCGTCGGCCACCAAGCTCTTCTACGCACCGCTACCTGCCAAC
>DASXYV010000470.1:0-1721 GCA_036502305.1 Acidimicrobiales bacterium | reverse complement strand
AGCGTGGCGCCGGCGGCCGCCAGCAGCACGACGGTGCGGCGCGTCACCCGGCCCCCGATGCGGGGTCGGGCGGCCGACCACCCCGCGCGCCGGCGCCGGACAGCGCCGAACGCCCGCGGTAGCCCGCCGCCTCGCCCAGCTGGTCCTCGATGCGCAGCAGCTGGTTGTACTTCGCCACCCGGTCCGAACGGGCGGGCGCCCCCGCCTTGATCAACCCGCAGTTGGTCGCCACGGCCAGGTCGGCGATGGTCGCGTCCTCGGTCTCGCCGGACCGATGCGACATGACGTTCGAGTAGCCGTTTCGAGCCCCCAGCTCCATGGTCTCGAGCATCTCGGTGAGCGTGCCGATCTGGTTGGGCTTGATCAGGATCGAGTTGGCCACCCCGGCATCCACGCCTCGCGCCAGCCGCTCGAGGTTGGTCACGAAGAGGTCGTCTCCCACGAGCTGGATCCGCCGACCGAGCGCGGCGGTGAGCGCAGCCCAGCCGTCCCAGTCGTCCTCGGCGAGGCCGTCCTCGATGGAGACGATCGGATAGCGGTCGCACAACTCCTGCCAGTAGGCCACGAGCTCCTCGGCCAGCAGCTTGCGGCCCTCGCCGGCGAGGTCGTACTGCCCGTCCCGGTAGAGCTCGGTGGCAGCGGCGTCGATGGCGATGGCCACCTCCTCGCCCGGCACCAGCCCGGCCTCCTCGATGGCGCGAACCAGCGCCCGGACGGCGTCCTCGTTGGACGGCAGGTTGGGCGCGAAGCCGCCCTCGTCACCGATGGCGGTCGATAATCCCTCGGCGTGCAGGTACCGCCCGAGGGCGTGATACGTCTCGGCTCCCCAACGCAGCGCTTCGGAGAACGACACGGCCCCGACGGGCATGATCATGAACTCCTGCACGTCGACGTCGTTGTCGGCATGGGCCCCGCCGTTCAGGACGTTCATCATCGGGACGGGGAGCACGTGGGCGTTGACCCCGCCCAGATACCGGTAGAGGGGCAGGCCCACATCGGCCGCCGCCGCCCGGGCCGTCGCCATCGAGACGCCGAGGACGGCGTTGGCTCCCAGCCTGGCCTTGGAGTCGGTGCCGTCGAGGTCGACGAGAGTGGTGTCGAGCAGGCGCTGGTCGGCGGCGTCGAGGCCGACGACGGCGTCCGCGATCTCACCGTTGACGCTCGCCACCGCCTCGAGGACGCCCTTGCCGCAGTAGCGGCTGCCGCCGTCTCTCCGCTCGGTCGCCTCGAACGTGCCCGTCGACGCCCCGGACGGAACGATGGCCCGCCCAGCGGCGCCCGAGGACAGCTCGACCTCGGCCTCGACCGTCGGGTTGCCGCGGGAGTCGAGCACCTCTCTGCCCGCGACGCGCTGGATTCGGCTCACGCCAGTGTGGCTCCTGTGGTTGCTGTTGAAGAAGTTACCTCTTGTGGCCGCCCGATCGAGGACGATCAGGCCCGATCTGGGCCATCGGCGCCGGATCTGGTCGCCTCGTCCCACAGGGAGCGGCGGCCGGCGGCGTCGAGGCGAGCGAGGTCGATCCCGCGCCCGGCGGCCAGGCGCTCGGTCGCCATCACGCCATCGCGGAACCGGGTCGTGGCCCCCCGCAGGCCGGACTCGGGATCCTGCCCGAGATGGCGGGCCACCCCCACCACGGCAAAGAGGAGATCGCCCAGACGCTCCTCATCATCGAGCCGGCCTCCCGGGCCGGCCGTGTTCTCGGGCCGGCCTCCCGGGCCGG
>DASXYV010000469.1:0-3853 GCA_036502305.1 Acidimicrobiales bacterium | reverse complement strand
ATCTACGTCCTCGAGCCGGAGGTGTTCGACTTCATCGAGTCGGGGCGGCCGGTCGACTTCTCGGGCGAGGTGTTCCCGGCGCTGCTGGCGGCGGGCGAGCCGCTCTACGGCTACGTCGCGGATGGATACTGGGAGGACGTCGGCACCACCGAAGCCTACGTCCGGGCCCACCAGGACGTGCTCGACAACAAGGTGGTCATCGATGTTCCCGGCTTCTCCATGCAACCAGGTGTGTGGATCGGCGAGGGCGCCGAGGTGCACCCGTCGGCTCGCATCGACGGTCCCGTGGTGATCGGCGACTACTGCCGCATCGGCCCTGGTGCCCATCTCGGCGACCACACGGTGCTCGGGGGCAACGTGCTGGTCGGACCGGACGCTTCACTGCAGCGGGCCATCGTCCACGACAACTCGTATCTGGGGCCGGGCGTGAGCCTGCGCGGGTGCGTCCTCGGCCGGGCCAACGACCTCCGGCAAGGGGTGCGTTGTGAAGAAGGGGTGGTCCTGGGCGACGAGTGCTTCGTCGGCGAGCAGGCGGTCATCAACCCGGGGGTGAAGGTCTACCCGTCGAAGACCGTGGAGGCCGGCGCCACGGTCAGCTCCTCCATCGTGTGGGAGTCGCGGGGGACCCGGAGCCTCTTCGGGCTGGTCGGCGTCACCGGCCTCGCCAACGTGGACATCAGCCCCCAGCTGGCCGTCCGGGTGGCCATGGCCTACGCCACCACCCTCAAGCGGGGCAGCACCGTGACGACCTCGAGGGACTCGAGCCGCGCAGCCCGGATGCTCAAGCGGGCGATCATGGTCGGCCTCAACGCGGCTGGTGTGAACGCCGACGACCTGGAGGTCGCCACGCTTCCGGTCACCCGGTTCCAGGTGCGGCGGGGGTCGAGCCAGGGCGGCATCAGCGTGCGTCTGTCTCCCGGTGACCCCCAGGCGGTCCTGATCCGGTTCTTCGACGACACCGGCGTCGACATCGACGAGACGACCCAGCGCAAGATCGAGCGCCTCGTGCACCGCGAGGATTTTCGCCGGGTGCCGGCGGCCGAGATCGGCGACCTCGGCTTTCCGCCCAGGACCCTCGAGTTCTACACCGCGGCGCTGATGGACAGCATCGATCTCGGAGCCGTGCGGTCCGCCCGGTTCAAGCTGGTGGTCGACTACGCCTACGGCACGGCGAGCTTCGTGATGCCGAACGTTCTGGCCCGGCTGGGCGCCGACGTCCTTGCCGTCAACCCCTACGCCTCGACCGAAGGGGCGGTGGCCTTCGATCGGGAGACGCACGCCCGTCACGTGAGCCAGATGGTCCAGAGCTCGGGGGCCCATCTCGGCGCCGTGATCTTCCCCGATGGCGAGCGACTGGTGATCGTCGACGACGCCGGCCACGTGCTGACCGACGACGAGGCTCTTCTGGCGCTGCTGCGATTGGTGGTGACCAGCCGTGACCGACCCCGTGTGGCGCTTCCGGTGGTCGCCAGCCGGGCCGCCGAGGCCATCTGCGCCGAGGCCGGGGCCGAGATCGTCTGGACCAAGACCTCCACCGCCCACCTCATGGAGGTCGCCGCCTCGGAGCAGGTCGACTTCGCCGGCGGACGCGAGAGCGGGTTTGCCTTCCCGGCCTTCCTCCCCGCCTACGACGCCGCCGCCACGCTGGTCAACCTGCTGGCCATGCTGGCGAACGGCGGGATACGACTCTCGAAGGTGGTCAGCCAGTCGTCGGCCGTCCACCTCACCCACCAGCGGGTGATCACGCCCTGGGAGCAGAAGGGGCTGGTGATGCGGACGCTGGTCGAGAACCTCAAGGACCGGGAGCTGGTTCTCGTGGACGGCGTGAAGGTGCTGGAGGACGACGGGTGGGCCCTGGTCCTGCCCGACCCCGAGCAACCCGTCACCCACGTGTGGGCCGAGGGACTGGACGAGCGGGCCGCCTCGACGCGAGCCGAAGAGTACGCCTCGCTCGTGCGAGAGCTGCTTCGGTAGCGACCCGGTGGGCGACCCCGGAAGAGCCGCGCCGGCCGGGAAGCGGCTCGGCGGACGGGGCGGGTCGCGGGATCGGGTAGCTTCCTGCCATGAACGTGCCCGACGGCCTCCGCTACACCTCCGACCACGAGTGGGCCCGCATCGAGGACGGCAAGGTGCGGGTCGGGATCACCGACTACGCCCAGGACGCCCTGGGTGACGTGGTGTTCGTCCAGCTCCCCGAGCAAGGGGCGACGGTCGAGGGATCGGCGGTGTTCAGCGAGGTCGAGTCGACGAAGTCGGTCTCGGATATCTACGCACCCGTGGCGGGCGTGGTGGTCGAGGTCAACACCGAGCTCGCCGATGCTCCGCAGCGCGTCAACGAGGACCCATATGGGGAGGGCTGGATCTGTGTGATCGAGCCGCGGGACGCTGATGAGCTCGCCGGGCTCCTGGACGCCGAGGCCTATCGTCAGCTGATCTCGAGCTAGCCCGATCACCACCCGGTGAGCGGCGGACCGTCAAGGAGTACGGTTGACTCCGATGTTCTGTAATAACTGCGGTCACCGCAACCCATCCGACGCCAAGTTCTGCTCGTCGTGCGGAGCAGTGCTGCCCGGGTCATCCGACGACACGACGGTGACGTTCCTGCCCGTCGAAGGCGGCGGAGAGGTGGCCGAGGAGGAGGTCGGTGTCACGCTCCCCGAGTTGCCCCAGGGCACGGGCATGCTCGTGGTCAAGCGCGGTCCCAACGCCGGCTCGAAGTTCATGCTGGACGCAGACGTCACCCGGGCCGGACGTCACCCCGAGAGCGACATCTTCCTGGATGACATCACCGTGTCCCGTCGTCACGCCGAGTTCGCCCGTCGCGAGCGCGGCTATCTCGTACGGGACGTAGGCTCGCTCAACGGCACGTACCTGAACCGGGAGCGCATCGAGGAGGCCGAGCTCGCCAGCGGGGACGAGGTCCAGATCGGAAAGTTCAAGCTCGTCTATTTGGCGGGAGCGGCGGAAGGGTAGGGGGGTCGGCTTGGCGGAGCGGACATATTTATCGATCGGGGACGTGCTGTCCTTGCTGAAGGACGAGTTTCCCGACATCACCATCTCCAAGATCAGGTTCCTCGAGAGCCAGGGTCTCCTCGACCCCGAGCGCACGCCGTCGGGCTACCGGAAGTTCTACGAGGAAGACGTCGACCGGCTTCGATGGATCCTCCGCCAGCAGCGCGAGAACTTCCTGCCGCTCAAGGTCATCAAGGGCCGTCTGGGCGGCAACGGGGGCACGACCGAAGGCCAGTCCCCCGATCCAGAACGCCCCGATCCCCGTACGGCCGGTGCCGGTGCAAGGGTTGGCGTCGTCCGCAGGGCGACCAGCTCGCGATCCGCGGCCAGCGCCACGGCGATGGCACCCACCGTCCGGTCCCCTGGGGCCGGGTCGCCAGACACGTCCACTCAGGCTCCGGGTGGGCGCCCAGCGGCTGGCGCCGGCGGCGCTCGGCTCCACCAGGGCCCCGAGCACGGTCAGGGGGATCCGGCCGAGGGTTCCGACGACCGCGATCCGGGGGCGCTGACGGGCGAGACGCGGGCCCGGGAGCCGAGAGCCCCCGAGCCGACAGGCCGGGAGCCGACCGCCCAGACGTCGACCCTGTCGCCGGCAGCGGCAACAACCGGGCCCCGGAGCCACTCGGGGGTTGCGACGCAGCCACGGGGCGGTCGCCCCGGTGCCACCGGGCCCCCGGCGGCCGCAGCCCGAGCGCGGGGCGGGTCACCGAGCCAGTCGGCAGCGCCGACAGCCGGCCCGGCAGCCCGGCCAGAGGACACCGCCGGCCGAGGAAGCCGGCCAGAGGACACCGCCGGCGCGGAAGGCCGGCGAGAAGAGCAGGGCGGCCGGCGGCCGGCGGCC
>DASXYV010000468.1:0-8497 GCA_036502305.1 Acidimicrobiales bacterium | reverse complement strand
GAACGAGCCCCACGCGCACGACCCGGTCGAGCCCCGCGCCTTTACCCAGATGATCTCGCCCCGCAGGAGCACCCGGAGCCGGTCCTGCAGGATCCAGGTCACGTCCCCGGCGAGGGACCGGTACGGCCGGCGACCGAGGTTGGCCACGTTGACGGCCATCCTGCCTCCGGGCTCGAGCGTGCGAACGCACTCGGCGAACACCTCCTCGAGCATGCCCAGGTACTCGGCGTAGGTCGTCGGGACGCCCCCCCGGCCCAGGGCGGCCTCGTACTCCTTGCCGGCGAAGTACGGGGGTGACGTGACGACCAGGGCGACCGAGCTGTCGTCGAGCTCGGGCATGCTGCGGGCGTCGTGGCAGAAGACCTCGTCGATGTCCCTGCGCTCGGACACGCCCGCATCTGTCGTGAGCTCGGGAGAGGTGAACCGCTCGTAGAACGCAGACGAGTCGTGTCCCTCGCGACGCGAGACACCGAAGCTCGACGTCGAGGTGCCCTGACGTCGCGGTCTCGCCATCGTCGCACGGTACCGCAGTCATCTTGGGAGGTGGTCGACCGAGCGAGGTCGCTCGATGACGATGCCTGCGGCCAGGATGAGCGTCAGCGCGGCCATCTGGGCCTCGGGCGAGACCTCGATGCCGACCACGACGGTGATCAGCACCGCTGCGGCCATGACCGTTCGGGGCGCGAGCGAGCCTGTGCGGAGGAAGTACCGGAGCAGGACCAGCCCGAGCACGTAGACCGCGGTGCCGGCGGCGAGGAACCAGGCGGTCGCCGCCGTCGCCGGGTGGTCGTATCCGACGATGGCCTCCCGCACCCCGGCGGCGAGCACGATGATCCCGCCGAGGACGGGCAGGAAGGCGTAGCCGAAGGCGAACAGCGCCAGCCAGGGATTGCGCGTGTCGGGGGCCTCGTCGAGGGCTCGCTCGGCCCGTTGGTCCTCGCCGTCGAAGTAGAGCCACCACAGCGTGGCGGCGAGGGCGAGTCCGAGCACGGCAGTGACGACGAGCCCAGCCGTCAGCTCGTGATGGCCCTGCACGCCGAGGCCGACGGCGACCACGGACTCTCCGAGCGCGATCAGCACGATGAGCCCGTGGCGCTCGACGAAGTGCCCGGCGCGGATGCGGAACCCACCGACCGCCGTCACCGCTGGACTCGCCCAGTGCAGCACGAACGCGGCCGTCCACAGCGCCCAGCGGGTGGGGCCGCCCACGAAGCCGGCGGCGAGCAGCATCGCCGCCGTCACGGCGTTGTACGGGCCCAGGCGGAACATCGCCCGTACCGCGCTCTCCTGGCTCGCCCGGAGGAAGAGGCCGGTGTGCACGAACGTGACGAGGAGGTAGCCGATCCCGAAGGCCACTCCGGACGAGCCGAAGGCGAGCGGGATGGCCAGCGCCACGATCAGGAACCCGGCCATGCCCACGAGGATCAGCAGCCGGACGACGGGCTCGCGGGGCGGAACGGCGTTGGTGAGCCAGGCGTAGCCGCCGTACATCCACCACACGTTGCCGAAGATGAGCACGACGCGACCCACGCCGACGCCGGTGGGCTCGGCGACGAGCAGGGTGGTGAGCTGCGTGATCGTGAAGACGAACACGAGGTCGAAGAAGAGCTCGATCGTCGAGACCCGTACGTCGTCCATGGCCCGGCACGGCAGGCTAGTTGACCCTGGTGGAGGCCAACCGCCCTGGTCAGCTACCCTTTCACGGCAAGTGCTGGAGGCGGCCGCTGCGGCGCTGACGGGGCGATGTGCCCCTCCGCCGGAGCCGCCGGGATAGGGGTCGAGAAGAAGATGGCCGTGACTACCCGCTTCCCGGCCACCGACGTCGGTGGTGGGCTGGCCCCCTGGGCGGGCGCGTTCGCCCGCTACCCGGGCCCTCGCATCATCGCCGCCGCGCTGCTTGCGGTGGCCGCAGCTCGGGTGGCCCTGGGGCGGTGGCACTGGTGGGACCTGCTCATCGTCGGCGCGTTCATCGCCGCCCAGCCGTTCACCGAGTGGCTGATCCACGTCTTCATCCTGCACTTCAAGCCCCGCGCCGTCGCCGGCCGGACGATCGACCCGTTCATCTCCCGCAAGCACCGGGCGCATCACCTCGATCCGAGAGATGTGCCCCTCGTGTTCATCCCGCTGCCGACGCTGCTCGGCATGCTCATCGGGGGCGGGCTGGTGCTGGGCCTGGCGTTTCGCAGCGCCGAGCGGTCGCTGACGGCGGGAGTGATCGCCCTCTGCCTCGTGCTCGTGTACGAGTGGACGCACTTCCTCATCCACTCGCCCTATCGCCCCCAGTCGGCCGTCTACCGCTACGTCTGGCGGGCCCACCGGCTGCATCACTTCAAGAACGAGAACTACTGGTTCGGCGTCACCGTGCACCTGGCCGACCACGTGCTGCGCACGTTTCCGGAGAAGTCGGCGGTGCCGACGTCTCCGACCTGCCGGACCCTGGCGTAGCGCCAGCCCGCAGCTCGCGGCGCTCTAGCCGGGCAGCTGGCCGAGGGTCACCGTGACCGTCTGCTGGCTGCCATCGGCTCGCGTCACTGCCACCTTGGCCTGATCTCCGGGTTTGAGCCCGGCCAGGACGTCGTTGAGCGCCGATGACGACGTGATCTTCTGGCCGTTGATCGAGGTGATCACGTCCTGGGGCTTGAGCCCGGCCTTGTCGGCCGCACCGCCCGGCTGGACCTGCACGATGATGACGCCGCCGGGCTGACCGGAGCTGCCGAAGCCGGTCGTGGCCGTGATGTTGAGGGCTGCCCGCCCCGAGTTGGTGACCTTGCCTTGGGAAGCCAGTTGTCCGGCGATCAGCTTCACCGTGTTGCTGGGTATGGCGAAGCCGATCCCGGCCGCGGCGCCGCCGCTCTGCTGATCAGTGGCCGCCAGCGTCGGGATGCCTATGACGTTGCTGTCGAGGTCTGCCAGGGCACCACCGCTGTTGCCCGGGTTGATCGGGGCGCTGGTCTGGATGGTGTTCGCCAGCGTGACCTGCCGGTCCTCGCTGACCGTGCGGCCGTTGAAGCTCACGATCCCGTTGGTCACGCTGCTTGCGAGGCCGAGAGGGTTGCCGATGGCGAGGGCGATCTCACCGACCTGCACCTTGCTCGAGTCGGCGAAGTTGGCGGGGGTGATGTTGCTGGCCCCGCTCACGTTGACCATGGCGAGGTCGTCGGGGGCGAACTCACCCACCAGCTTGGCGGGGAACTGCTTGCCGTCCACGAAGGTCACCCGGAAGGTGGTGGCGCCCCGGACGACGTGGTCGTTGGTCACGATGTTGCCTTTGTTGTCGTAGATGACGCCGGAGCCGAGCCCGGTGTCGGTCGTGATCTCCACGACCGAGGGCCGGACCTTGTTGATCGCGTCGATGTACGAGCTCTGGAGCGCCTGGGCGCTGGGACTGGCCGAGCCCGCCCCCGTGTTCGCCGCCGTCGTCGATGACGACGAGGACGAGCCCTTCGGGGAGCTGCTCGTGCAGCCGGCCAGCAGCAGCACCACGATGACGGCGCCGCCGAGGCCGGTCTTGAGTCGGGACGGGTTGAGGTTCACGACCTGCATCGTGCCCCATGGAGCCATCCCGGTCGAGGCGCAGGTGCGCAAGCCATCATCAGCCCTTGTCAGCCCGCGCCTCTGCCTCCAACCGACGCTCGCGGTAGTAACTCCGCACCCGCAGCCCGACGAGGACGATGACGACGAGGGCGACGAACCCGGCTGCGGCCCAGCTCGACGTCGACAGGACCTTCTTGTAGGTGTTGCCCAGGAAGTAGCCGAGCAGGGTGAAACCCGTGGCCCAGATGATCCCCCCGATGGCGTTGGCCATGAGAAACCGCGGGTAGTGCATACCCCCCATCCCGGCCAGTCCGGGGACCACCGCCCGGAGGAACGCCGTGAGCCGGCCGAGGACAACGGCCCAGGCCCCCCAGCGCTTGACGAACTCCCGGGCCTTTTCGATCCCGGCCTGGCGGCGCCGCAGAGGCCGGACCGACAGGAGCCGGGGGCCGATCAGGCGTCCGACCTCATAGCCGACCGAATCTCCGGCGATGGCCGCAACGGTGGCCACGACGATCATGACGGCCAGGTTGACGTTCCCCTGCGCCGCGATCACACCGCCCAGGATGACCGCCGTCTCGCCCGGCAGGACGAAGCCGAGCAGCACCGCCGCCTCGCCGAAGGCCAGCGCGGCGACGAGGGCGTACACGAGCGGGCCGTGCAGCGAGAGGACGTGGTTGGCGATCGAGGTCACGCGCCTCCAGTCTGGCCGCGCCGTAGCCGGGTGGCAGCTGCAACCCTGCGCCCCACCTCACCAGGTCCTCGACTCCTTTACCCTGTGATCGTGACCCTCCGCACCCGCCTGGCGGTCGCCCTCCTGCTGAACCTGGGGATCGTCGCTGCGCAGGCGGTCGCCGGGTTCGGGGCGCATTCGGTCGGTCTGCTGGCCGACGCGGGGCACAACCTGGTCGACGGCGCAGGCCTGGGTCTCTCCCTCCTCGCTGTGTACATGACGAGGAGGCCGCCCACCCCGGAGCGGTCGTTCGGCTATCACCGCTCCACCGTGCTGGCGGCCCAGGCCAATGCCGGGGCCATCTGCGTCATCACCGTGCTGGTGGTCGCCGAGAGCGTGCACCGGTTCTTCAGTCCCCAGCCCGTGCAGGGCGGCCCCATGGTCGTGGTGGCAGCCGTGGCCCTGGTCGTCGACGGCATCGCCGCCGTGGTCGTCTGGGACACGAGCAGTAGGGACACCTTCACCGTGCGCACTGCGGTTCTCCACATGGGCGGCGACGCCCTCGCCTCGCTCGGTGTGGTGGTCGCCGGGCTGGTCATCCTCGTCACCGGCCGCTTCGCCTGGCTGGACCCGGCGGTCGGGCTGGGGATCGCGGCCCTGATCGCGTGGGGAGCGGTCGGTTTGCTCCGTTCGACCACTGACGTCCTGCTCGAATCGGCTCCCTACGGGCTCGTCGTGGCAGACCTCGAGCGGGCCATGGCTGAGGTCCGCGGCATCGATGGCGTTCACGATCTCCATGTGTGGAGCCTGTCAGCGGAGATCCGGGCTCTTTCGGCCCACCTGGTCCTCTCGGGGCACCCCACGCTGGAAGAGGCGCAGGCCACCGGAGTCGAGGTCAGGCGGGCGATCGCCGACGGCTTTCGCATCGCTCATTCGACCCTCGAGCTCGAGTGCGAGACGTGTTCGGACAACGTCTCCGGTTGCGCCATGGAAGAGCTGCCAGCGCCGGTGTCGCCGGTCCCTGATGGCGGGGGTTGATGTCCTGCCCGCGCCGCCGCGCGGCTAGCTTGGTCCGGTGAGCGAGCGCGCCGATGCGGAGCGCCCCTGGGTTTCCCGTGTCCTTGCCGGCCGCTACCGCCTGATCGAGTTCATCGCCCGAGGCGGGATGGCCGAGGTCTGGGAGGGCCATGACGTCCTCCTGGCGCGGCGCGTCGCGGTCAAGCTGCCGCATCCGCACCTGGGCCGGCAGGAGGCGTTCCGTCGACGCTTTCGCCGGGAGGCCGTGGCCGCCGCCCGCTTGAGCCACTCAAACATCGTCGCCATCTTCGACACCGGCACCGACGCCGAGGACAACTTCATCGTGATGGAGCGGGTCGACGGGCCGAGCCTCCGCCAGCTCCTCGTCCCCGATCGTCCGCTGCCCGTCGACCGGGCTGTGAGCATCACCGGGCAGGTGGCGAACGCGCTGGAGTACGCCCACCGGCAGGGGGTGATCCACCGCGACATCAAGCCGGCCAACATCCTGATCGGCCCGGACAGCATGGTGAAGGTGGCCGACTTCGGCATCGCCAAGGCGGCCCTCGGCGACGACATGACCCAGACGGGCACGGCGCTCGGAACGGCCCGCTACCTCGCCCCCGAGCAGGTCGAGGGAGGACTGCCGGACCGCAGGAGCGACATCTACTCGCTCGGCGTCGTCCTCTACGAGATGATCTGCGGGCGGGCGCCCTTCCAGGCTGACAACGAGCTCGCCCTCGCCATGCAGCACCTGCGGGCTGAGCCGCCGTCGCCGCGGAACGTGTCGACCCAGGTGCCGCCCTGGCTCGAGGCCGTCGTGCTCACGGCACTGGCCAAGTCGCCCGAGCAGCGCTTCGCCACCGCCGACCAGCTCGGTGACGCCCTGGCCCGAGGACCGGCATGGACGGGCCCGCATCCAGCCACCGAAGGTGGCGCGGCAACGACGGTCGATCGCGCCTGGTCCCGCCCGGTCCCCATCGGTGCCGAGCGGCGAAGCGACCGCCCGCCGACGGGTCCGTACCCGGCCGAGCCGTGGGCGCCGACGGGTGCGCTCGGCGCCACGCCCACGGACCGAGGCCGCCTCGACCGGGGAGATCCTGGCGAGCGGCGGCCGTTCGGCGAGCGACCGTTCCCTCCCGGGACACAGGCGTTGGACGGGCCTCCTGCCCCACCGGCACCCGGGGCTCCGACGGGGCGCCGTCGGTCGAGACGGCGCCTGGTCCCGTTCCTCGCCATCGCCATCGCCATCGCCGCGGTCGTGGTCGCAGTCATCCTCATCGCCCACCTCGACGGCTCCAGCTCGGGCCGCGGATCGACGAGCTCCCAGGGCACGGTGTCGGGCACCCACGGCACTCCGGTCGTCGTGACCCGCGCCGCTGCCTTCGATCCCCCTCCGGGTGACGGCGTCGAGGACAACGGCGACCTCTCCCACCTCATCGATGGCGACCCCAGCACCATCTGGCACACCGAGTTCTATGGCAGTCGTCAGTTCGGCGGGCTGAAGCCGGGCGTGGGCTTCGTGCTCACGCTGGACCAGAGCCGCCGGCTCCAGGACCTGGCGCTCACGAGCCCGACGCCCCAGTACGACGCCAGCGTCTACGTCGCCAACTCGTCGCCATCGCAGCTCTCGGGCTGGGGCCAGCCAGCGGCGACGGTGACCAACGCGCCGGCGCGGGCCGTGGTGCCGCTGCACGGTCGTCAGGGCTCCCACGTGCTGGTGTGGTTCACACGCCTCAGCCCGACGAACTTGGTGCAGATCGGCCAGGCCCAGCTCACCGCCTGACGGCGCCGCTCACTGCTCCAGGCAGCATCGCCCGAAGTCGAACGGCTCACGGGAGCGGCTCGTCCAGTACGCCAGCGCGTGCTCGCCGTGCCCAGGGTCGATCACCCTCCCGATGGGCACCACGGCGACCACCCGGGCGCCGGCCAGCTGGAGCGCGGAGGCGGCGCTCTGGGCCCGCGCGCCCGTCGTGAACGTGTCGTCCACCACCAGGACCCGCGCTCCCTCGACATCCGCAAGCGCCACGAACCCGGTGTCGCACGCCACGTTGTGCCCCATCGTTCCGCTGCCCCGCACGAGGGTCTCCCGGTGCTGTGCCGCCAACCACGGCACCAGACGCAGCGCGCGTTCGAGCGGATGGGGCCCTGGCCGGCCGGTGGAGGGCACGGTGGTGATGAAGTCCCACCCGCCAGCTCGACCGCTTCGCAGGCAGTCGCCGTGGTCGAAGAGGAATCGGGCCAACAGGGACGCCACGAACGCCGTGTGCCGGCGGCGGTCGTCAGGCGCGCCGCCGTCCTTGTAGCTCCTCAGCGTGGCGTGCAGCCCGCCGGGGATCGCGTACAGGCTCAGGGGGACGACCTGGTGGCAGGGCCGGCGCACCTGCCCGGTCACGTGGGCGCAGCTGTAGCAGGTGGAGAACCCCGGCCTGGTGCAGCCGTGGCAGATGGCGCAGACACCGGGTCCTCGGGCGGGCACCGGTCGGCAGAATCTGGCCAGGGGCTCGCTCACCTCGTGCACGCTCGGCATCGCAGGCGGCGTGGGGTCAGAGGAGCCGGATCTGCCTGGAGGACCCGCGTTCCTCGGGGACCGAGCCATGGTCAGCGACGAGCCGATCGACCGCCGCCAGGAGGTCGCCCGCCGCCCTGACGACCGTGGCCCCACCCTGGTCGACGAGCGCCGACGCCCAGGGCTCGGAGCGGACCAGGGACTCGACGAGGAAGACCGGCCGCCCGTGCTCCCGGGCCAGGCGAGCCTGCATTCGTGCGCCGCTGGTGGCGGCCGCCTCCACCACCACGGTGCTCAGGGCGATGCCGCTGGTGACCACGTTTCGTCGGGGAAACGAGGTTCGCGACGGCGGCGCGTCGGGCCAGAACTGCGACACGACGGCCCCCGACCCACCGATGCGCAGGGCGAGGTCGGTGTTCTCGGGCGGGTAGATGTGCCGGATCCCGCTGCCGAGGACGGCGATCGTGCGCCCGCCTGCGGCCAGGGCCGCGGTGTGGGCATCGGTGTCGAGACCTCGGGCCAGACCGGAGACGACGGTCACACCAGCCTCGGCCAGCGCCGCCGCCAGGTCCCGAGTTGTCGTCCGTCCGTCGTCCGATGGCTCTCGGGTGCCGACGATCGCGACCGACCGCTCGTCGTGAGGCAACAGCTGCCCGCGGAGGAACAGGAACGGCGGCCGGTTGAACACCTGTGCCAGGTTGGCCGGGTAGTCGTCGTCGAGCACCGTGACGACACCAAGCTCCGGGTCGTCGGCGAAGAGGCCGTCG
>DASXYV010000467.1:0-4188 GCA_036502305.1 Acidimicrobiales bacterium | reverse complement strand
AGCTCTACGGCGGCTGGCCGATGATCCTCTCCGGCCTCAAGACGTGGCTCGAGTCCGGCGAGTTGCTCACCACGCCGGGATCACTGATGTACGACTGACCGCATTCGCCCGACCCTGATCGACAGCAGTCAGGAGTCGAGCTGCTCCTGAAGGCGAATGGTCACGGCGTCGCCCGCTTGCTTCCCGATCACCTTCCGGACATCGGCCTTGATCGGCAGCTTGTGGGTGCCGTCGCCCATGGCCATGAACGAGCTCTGGAACGGATGACCATCGACCGTTCCTTTGACCTTCACCAGCCCACGAGTGCCGAAGAACTCGACGGAGTCCGGCATCACGACGAAGGTCCAACCTCCCTGATTGGGACTCTTGCGCAGCGTCGCTGTGAAGCGCCTCCTCAACTCGCTCATCTCGTCCTCCTGGTCTCCTTGGGCCTTCGGGGAGACAGACGGCCGGGCGACATGAGACTAATCGTCACCTTTAGATTTCTCCTGGCCGCCGCCTCGTCGGGAGATGGCTAAGCTGCTGGGCGAAGGGGAGTAGTCCGTAACCGTCTGGTCGACATACTGGGGCATGCGCCCCCGGTCGGCGGGCTCGGCGGCAGCGTCGAGTGGGCGAGACCTTCGGCAGGCAGCGTGTGCCGGCCGAGGTCGCTTCCTCCTCCGGCACGAAGGAGGGGGAATGGTCGAAGCGCCGATCGGCCCAGAGCGAGATGCGGATACTGGCGGATCGAGTGTGTTGCAGCGCCGCGGCCGCCGCCTCGAGTACCTCACCACGGCATGGAACAGCTTGGAGGCCGTGGTGGCAGTCGTCACCGGACTGGCAGCTCACTCGCTGGCCCTGGTCGCGTTCGGCCTGGACTCGTGCATCGAGGTCTTCGCTTCGCTCGTGGTCCTCTGGCACCTCGGCGGTGCGTCCGAGGCGACGGAGCCCCTCCGAGCCAGGCGGGCCCTTCGTCTCATCGCCGGCGCCTTCGGCGCGCTGTCCCTCTATCTCGCCGCCCAAGCCGTGCACGCTCTGATCGCACGAACCCACCCGGCGTCTGCCCCCGTCGGCATCGGCTTCATGGCTGCCACCGTGGTGGTCATGTTCGTCCTGGCTCGGGGCAAGCGTCGTACCGGCCGGGCGCTGGGCAACCGTCCACTCGTGGCCAACGGGATGATGACCTTCATCGACGGCTGTCTGGCGGCAGGCGTACTCGTCGCCCTCGGCCTGCAGATGATTGCTGGATGGTGGTGGACCGACCCGTTGGCAGCTGGTGTCGTGGCGATCGTGGCGTTCAACGAGGCTCGCGAAGGATGGCAGTCGGCAGGCCCGGGTCACGCCGGCTCGTAAACGCAGGAGCTGCTCGCGGCCTTCGCTCGCGGGCGGAGCCGCTACACGGCCCAGCTGCGTCGCCGACCCAGAGCGAAGAGCCTCTTCGAGCCGCTCCTCTGGCTGACGAGGTAGACCGTCCAGCCGACGCCGGTCACCATCCAGAAGCTTATGAAGCGGTACAGGAGCACGGCGGCAACGGCCGAGGGGCGCTGCATGCCGGCGCCCATGAGGGCGACCGCGAGCGCTCCTTCGACCACCCCGAGACCGCCAGGAGTGATCGAGATGCTTCCCGCGGCGATCCGGACCCCGTAGGCGAGGAGCACGCCGCGCCATGGCACAGTGCCGCCGACGGCGAGGATGCTGACGACCAGGACGCCCGCATCAGTGAGCCAGTTCGTCAAGGCGAGTCCCAGGACCCTTGCCCAATCGGTCCGCCGGAGGCGAAGGGTCCGGAGACGGGTGATGAATCCCGTGATTGCTTCGCGCGGGCTGCGATGGCGAAGGTGAAGCACGCGTTGGGCACGCTCGAGGGTCCACACCAGCCAGCGCTCGACCGCCCGATGAAGAGCGGGCCGCCGGAGCGCAACGGTGGCGACGGCGAGGATCCCCACGCCGATGATGCCGCCGGTGACGCCCGTCGTCTCCGCAGCGTCGTTTCCGGAGAGCACCGCCCCGGCGATGATGAGGAGGCCCGCGGCGAGCGACGCCACGACGCCGGAGACGACCAGCGCCCATCCGGCGAGGGCCGCGTCGATGCCCATCCTCCTGAAGCGCCGGAAGGCAAAGGCGGTCCCGAGCTGGGGCCCGGCCAGGGGCACCGAGACGGAGATGGCGTTGCCGGCCACGGTGGTAGCCATCACGGACCTCTGGGTGGCGCTCTTGTGCCCGGCTCGAAAGAGCCGGCGCTGCATCCGCGCGAAGGCGGCGATCGACGCCCATTCGAGCGCCAGCGCGGCCGGCAGCCACACCAGGCTCATGTGACCCAGGGTGCCCATGGACGACGCGATGACGCTTCGTTGGGTGACGACCAAGACGATGAGGGCGCCGAGGGCGAGGAGCGTGAGACCGACTCGCACGCGACTACTCCCATGCCGACCCTCTGGCGGCTGGATTCCCTCCGGCTCTTGTGCCTGCTCCACCTGTTGGGTAGCGACCATTGTCACGATTAGACCCCGCTGAACTTAGAGTTCTGCGTGTGCTGCCCGTGGGCCTGCATAGAGAGACCTGAGAGCTTCCGTAGAGTGTCCACCGGGGCGATTTGCGGTGCTTTCGGGCGCGAGAGAGGAGGCACGTAGATGGTCGACGACCTCGAGGATCCTCGCCGGCACGAGCCGCCGTACGTCCTGCCTGAGCGGGAGATGCTCGAGGCATGGCTCGAGTTCCACCGCACGACCCTCCTGCTCAAATGTGAAGGCCTGGCGGCGGCATCGCGCACGGCTCGACCGGTGCCGACCTCGAAGCTGTCGCTCCATGGTCTCGTGCGCCACATGGCCGAGGTCGAGCGGAGCTGGTTTCGTCGGGCGCTGCTTCGGGATCCAACTGCGCCGTACATCTGGCGCGACCGGGCCGCCGAGGACAGCGAGCTCGCCCCACTCGATCACGCCGACTGGGAGGAGGACCTCCGGGCGTGGCAGGCCGAATGCGATGCCAGTCGGAAAGCCGCTGCCGCGCACGCCTTGGATGACACCGGTGCTCGTGATGGGAAGCCCTGCTCGTTGCGGTGGATCTACGTCCACATGATCGAGGAGTACGCCCGGCACAACGGGCACGCCGACCTGATCCGGGAGTTGGTCGATGGAGTTGTTGGCTGGTAGCCGGGGTTCGCCACCGCGAGAACCAGCCGGCCGCCCGAAGGGCCCGATTTGTGACTTGAGCAGTGCGGGCTAAGGTCGTTGGCCCGTGGGACGTGAATGGGGAAAGCGCCCCATCTGATGGACGGAGAGCGCGCGTCGCTCCTCGTGCCAGGCACGACGCTGCTGGCCAGCCTGGTCGCCGGAACGACCTACGCCGCCTACCGGGCCCGCCAGCTCGCCGAGCGCTGGCGGCCGCGGGGCGTGTCGGCCCTACCGGTCCTCTTCGTCGTGGCCACCTCGATCAGCTACGTCGCCAACGGCGGCACGCTCAGCCAGCCTGCGCCCCACGGGGTACCCGGCCAGGCGCCCCCGCCCCCGTCTCCCCCGACGACCACCCCGGCACCGCTTTCACCGCCCGTCGCGACGCGGGGCTTGCCCGACTATGCCCTGCCCCGCCAGGGGCTGGACATCAGCTACGACTTCGGATCGGGCCCGCACCCGGTGCCAGGACCGACGAGGGCCGCCGCCGCCACGTTCCCGGCGCCCCCGAAGGCGGCACCGCCCCGACCCGCTCCGCCACCGCCGCCGCCGCCCCCGCCGCGACGTAGCCCCATCCCGCCGCTTCCGCCCCTGCCCCGGCCCCCCGTCCCTCCTCTTCCGGTCCCGGCGGTGCGTTGAGGCCGACCTCGTCGGGGAGGTAGCTCGGGCCTCGTCGGAAGCGACGCCCGAGCTGGCCGGCATCACGGTACCGTGGCCCAGTGGTGATCGTTCTTGGCGCTCTTTTGGGTCTGATCACGCTGCTGGCCCGGCGGTCACTGTGGCGGGTTGTGACGCGCGCCGTCGCGCTCCTTTTCCTGCTCATGGTCGCGGCCAGCGCGGCCATGGTGCTGGCGGGTCCTCGCTGGCCATGGGTCGCCGTCGCCGTCATCCTGCTGGTGGCTGCGGGCATCACCTGGAAGACGGTGCGTTGGGCTCGCGCCGTCCACGCCGTCGCCATCGGCAGGCTGCTCTGGTTCGGCTGGCAACGGGTCATGGACGTTCGAGACGCCCGCTCCTGGGCGCGGACGGGCCAGTCGCTCCC
>DASXYV010000466.1:0-5899 GCA_036502305.1 Acidimicrobiales bacterium | reverse complement strand
GGTCTTGCGACCGACGATCCGTACGTTGCCCATTCGGTCCATGGTGGCCAGGTCACCGGTGCGGTACAACCGCTCCTCGTCCCGCTCGTCGGTCGAGGCGCGCGTCGGATCCAGGTAGCCCGCCATGGCGCTCGGGACGTTGCAGCGCAGCTCGCCGACGTCTCCGTCGGCGACCCGACGACCATCGTCTCCGACGACTTCGACCTCGGCGCCGGGAAAGGGCCGTCCGACCGTGCCCGTCTGTACCTCGACCGGGTCCTCCAGCCTGCTCACGAGCACCCCTCCACCGAGCTCGGTCGAGCCGTAGCCGATCGCGATGCCGCACCGGAACCGGTCGCGCACCCGCTGCGCCAGCTCCGGCGGCACGGGACCGCCGCCCAGGCCGACGACGACCAGTGAGGACGGGTCGAACGACCCGACGGACCGCACGGACAGCATCAGCTCGGCCATGGCCGGCGTCACCGCCATGATGTTGACCCGTTCACGCTCGACCTGCTCCAACGCCACCCCGGGATGGAACGAGCGCATAGTCACCAGGCGGTGCCCACCGAGGAGCGCGCCAAGGAGCACCTGATGTCCCGAGACCGAGCTGAATGCGATCGGCGTCATCCACACCTGCTGGCCTCGGGCCCGCAGGATACGGCGGCCGTGCCGGCGCAGGATCGTCGCGACCCGACGGGCGCGCTCGCCGACGGTCCCGTCGAAGAAGCTCGCGTGCAGGCGATGCAGGGCCATCGTCGAGGCGATCACGGTTCGGTGGGTGTGGCCCACCAGCTTGGGACGTCCGGTCGTCCCCGATGTGCAGAACACCACCGCCAGGTCACGGGGCGCGGCTGACGCCGAGTCGGGCAGACGTCCCGATCGGCGCAGGGGCTCGTCGTCCTCCCGGCTCGAGAACCCGGTCTCCGCCGCGGCGAGCGTCCGGTCGCGGCCGACCAGGGCCACCACCACCGACTCGAGCGACCGTTCCGTCGCTGCCGCCCGGTGGTCACCATCGACGACGACGGTCCGGACCTCGGCGGCGGCGAGCATCTCGGCCAGCTCGCCAGGTGTCGACCGCACGTCGAGGTGGGCCACCACCGCGCCCAGGCGCCACACCCCGAAGACCGCCTCAACGAATGCGATGCCGTTCGGTACGAGCAGGCCGACCCGGTCTCCCGCCCGGACGCCCTTGGCGGCGAGCGCCCGTGCCAGACGGTCGCCCCCCGCACGGATCTGCCGGAGGTCCTCGCGTTGCTCGCCGCAGACCAGCGCGATGCCCCGAGGGGTGGCGTCGAGGGCGGCGTCCAAGGCCTGGGTCAGGTTCATCCCGACCCGCAGCGGCGAACCGGTCAACCTCATGCGCCTCGCCGCTGTCGCGACCCGAGCCGGACCCGCAGGTGACTCGGCGCGCGCACGACCTGGCCGGTCATCACCGGAAGCTCGCCCGCCAGCGCCATCTCCGGGAAGCGATCGAAGAGCGCCGACACCGCGACGCGGAGCTCCGCCCGACCCAGATGGCTGCCGGCGCAGTGGTGGGGCCCATAGCCGAAGGCGAAGTGGTCCGCGGGCGATCGGGCGAGGTCGAATCGCCCGGGGTCCACGTAGCAGGCCTCGTCCCGGTTGGCCGATCCGATGTGGGCGAGCGCCAGCGATCCTGCTGGGACCGGCGTGCCACCCACCTTGGTGTCGGCGGCGACCGTCCGACACGTCCATTGCATGGGTGCCTCCCAGCGCAGGCCCTCCTCGATGGCCCCGGGCAGGAGACCGGGATCGTCACGCAGTCGGCTCAGCTGGTCCGGGTGGACGAGCAGGGCATAGAGGATGTTGCTCAGCGCGGGGCCGGTCGTCTCCGTTCCCGCCCACACCAGCAGGGTCAACAACGAGAGCGCCTCGGCATCGGTCACCCGCTCGCCGTCGATCTCGGCGTTCACGACCTCGCTGATGAGGTCGGAGCGCGGACGGCGACGCCGGCTGGCGATGGGCTCGGCCAGCAGGCCCCGAAGCGCGCGCGCCGCCCGCACGGCGGGGATGGGCCGGTCCATGAAGCCGGCGATGGCGGTCGAGAGCTCGCCCAGTGATGTCGTGACGTCGGATGGCAGCCCCATCATCCGAACCAGCGCGAGCACCGGCAGCCGGCTCGAGACCGCCGCTGTGAGGTCGACCATCTGGCGCTCGGCGAGATCGTCAAGCACCTCGTCGAGGGCCGGGAGCAAGGCGCGCGCCATCAGGTCGGCGGCGCGGCCGGGGCCGAGCATGCCGGCCAGCAGCCTGCGGTAGGGGCGACGCTCGTCCGAGTCGAGGCTGATCATCGTTCGCCGGCCGAGCACGGTGCCATAGCGATCGCGGACGACGTCGAGGGTGAAGACGGACTGGTCCCGCAGCACCCGAGCGACGTCGCCGTGCCGATAGACCGCGTACATCCCGACGGGGCGGCCGTGCGGACGGGGCGCAAGGTACTGAACCGGGCCTCGTTGCCGCCGCTCGGCGAGCTCGCGGTGGTAGTCGGACTCGGTCACGACGTCGAAGCGGAACCAATCACGCGAGGATCGCTCGGTCGTGGACGTTCGGCGCATCGTCGTCATGGCGAGCTGCCGGGGACGGGTCCCAGGGCAGCCGCCGTCGCAGCTATCCGGGCCTGCACGCCGCTCTGCGGTAGCTCTGGTAGATGTCGCCGAGCGTCTCCCACCCCGGGACGTCGTCGTCGGCGAGCTCCACGCCGAGCTCCTCCACGACCAGCAGGATCTCGAGGATCCGCAGCGAGTCGAGACCGAGGTCGGCCAGGAGCGACGTGTCCCTGCCGAGCGCCGCGTCCCACTCGAGCTCGTCGGCCAGGTGGCGGTAGAACTCGAGCTCGACGATGACCTGGTCGGTCGCCCTGGACGTCATCGGTCCTCGACTCCCTCCGAGTCTCTGGATCCCCGCCGGGCCAGGAGCCTGGCGATGGCACCGCGTTCCCAATCCGTGCGGTAGACGGCAGCGATGTGCAGGTCCCAGTACCGACCCTGGTAGAACTCGTGGTCCCGCAGGCATCCCTCCTCTCGGAACACCCGCTCGACGCCACTGGCCACGGCGCCCCACGTGAACGCCAAGGACTCGGCGTACAGCTTGCGAAAGCTCCACGTGGCGAAGAGGTAGGTGATGAACAGGGCTCCGGCCTCGACGCCCCATCCCCGTCCCATGGCGGGAGGGCTCATCAACACCGCCACGTGAGCGAAGCCGCTCTTCAGGTCGGCCGAGTGGGCGACCACGAAGCCCACTGGCTCCCCAGTGGCCACGTCGCAGACCATGAACTGGACCAGGATCCCCGCCCACAGCTCCCGCAGGAACACGTCGTAGGCAGGGACCGCGCCGCGATAGCGCCAGCGGAAGCCGATCTCCGGAGACACGGCCAGGCTGTAGAGGAAGCCGTAGTCCTCGGGGTAGACGGGCCGCAGGATCACCCGCCTGCCCGCCATGGGGGGTGGCTCGGGCATGGTGCCGGCGGCGCTGCCCTGGCGCGAGCCGTCCACGCCCGGGCGCCGTCCATCGCCGACGGTGGGATCGACGAAGCGCTCGTCCACCTCCCGCGTCATCGCCCGCGACTCCGCATCTCCTCGCGGAGGAGCACCGACCCCTCGCTCTCATCCACCACGGCGACGGTCCGCGTGGGGATGAACGGATCGAGCGGTATCCCGAACACCACGGTCGCCTGGGCCCCCTCGTACCGGCCAGGGAAGGTGGCGAACTCCCAGCATCCCTCGCGCCAGATCTCGGACGCCTCGCCAGTGCTCACGTAGTCCGAGACCCGGCTCCAGAGCGCCGTCTCGGACAACCACCGCGTCTCCGGCGCCGGGGGTCCAGCGGCGTTGGCGCAGTCCTCGCCCATCTGCCACCGCTCGAGGGTCAACCGCGAGCGCCGGATCCAGCCGCCCGTGACGCGCGCCAGCCCGCGACGCTCGGGCGACACGAGCACGAGCGCGATCAGCTCCACGGCGACGAGGGCCCACACGCCCGGTCCCCCGCCCGCCGTGGTCCACCTGTCGTTGCCAGCCAGGGCCGCCAGGCAACAGCCCAGGAGGAGGCCGGTCCGGAGGAACGACTGCCACCACGGTGCGCCACTGCTGAGCCCTCCGAAGCAACCGCACGGCGACCCCGGACGAGCCCGATGACCAACGGCGATGTAGACCAGCCCGGAGACCAGGAGCACGGCGGCAGCGACGAGGGGCCACACCTGGCCGGGCAGGACGAGCACACACAGCCCCACCCCGAGCTCGGCCAGGGCGACCACCCTCCAGGCCAGCCTGGCGCGATGCGCCGAGCCAGCCAGGGTGGTCAGGGCCGACGATCGAACCAGCTCCCTCAACGCCGCGACAGGAAGCTTGACCAGTCCCGCAATCACCAGAACGAGCCCGATTACCAGACCTTGGGTGCTGGCGAGCGACCCCAACGCCGTCATCCGGCGCCCACCGGCCCGCTCACGCGCTCACGGTCGTCGGGAAGCATCCCTGTGTGGGTGGGTAGAAGCGGGCGAAGGTCGGCTTGGTCAGGTCCACCACCACCCCCGTGCCCGAGCAGCCCGGGATGCTGCACGTGTTCCCGCAGAGACCGCTGTTCTGGGCCGGACCGCAGTCGGACACCTGGATGGTCGTCTGGCCCCGACCGCACGGCGTGAGCGTGAACGAGGAGCCGCAGGACAGGAACGTCTGGTTCTTGCAGCCAGCGGAGCAGCTACAGCAGCTGCCGCCGCAGAATCCACACCCGGCGTCCAGCGCAGGCCACGCCGCCTGGTTGTTCTTCGACGTGTTGCAGGTGCCGCAGCGGCCGGCGCCGTTCGGACAGTCGAACCAGGTGGCGTAGCCCTTGAAGGTCGGATCACCCTGGGCGGCCAGTGCTGGCGACGGAGCCGCGGTAGTGACGGCGGCCAGCCTGGGATCGCTGTACAGCAGGGTACTCGCAACGATGCGCGGCCCGGTGCGAAGGCCGATGACATCGACGTGAGTGCCCGGCACCATCGACGGGCGGTTGCCGTGCAGCTGTCCCGACATGTGGTCGCCGCTGCCGTACCGGGTGGCGTCGCTCACGCCGATGACGACGTCGCTGGGCGCGTGGTGGTGCGCGTCTCCGGCCTTGATCACATAACCCGAACCCGATGCCTGGCTCACCGTGCCGTGGACGCGGGTGAGGTTGGCCCACCCCCGCCCGATGGTCCAGTCAGGCGCCAGGCTGATGAGCAACGCGTCCCCCGCCCGGATCTCGTCCATCGCCACGTCGCCGCCGCGCCAGAATGTCGAGGACGGGGTGGCCGTCAGCCGATGGACTCTGCCGGCGACCGACAGGTCGATGTGACCGGGCACTACTCCCGCAACCTTGCCCTCGAAGGTCGTGTAGGTGTCCGGAGCCATTCCGCCAGAAGTAGGCAGCGGCATGTGCTGCTTCTCGAGATACTCCCGCACTGGAGCGGGCAGCACGACCGTCGCCATCCCCAAGGCGGCGCCCATCATGAACTCCCGGCGAGACACCGACGACCGCCCTGCAGCCAACGGCCATCTTCGCTCCGGCACGGAGATCCCCCCTCGGCCATGACGAGCCAATCGGTGTCGTCAGCTACCTACAGTACCGTCTCCGCCTCTCCAGCTGGTGATTGTCCGTGGCGTCCCTCGATGGCATCACACGGGCCTCCTGACGACGGCTCGGTTGCGAACCATGAAGCAACGCGCCGCGGTGGCAGTGGCCCGGCTCTTCGGGGCCGACTCCCGACCGGCGGCAGTCACAGCAGGCCGGAGTGTGGTGATCGCTTCACCCGGACCTCCTCGCCGGCCAGCACCCGCTCGCGAATCTCGTGCAGCGCCCGCCGTCGCGTGATGGGATCGAGCCGATCGATGAACAGCACACCATCCAAGTGATCCGTCTCGTGGGCGAGACAACGTGCCAGGCGCTC
>DASXYV010000465.1:0-5926 GCA_036502305.1 Acidimicrobiales bacterium | reverse complement strand
GGGGTGTCATGTGCGCTCTCGTGATCTGCTTGAACGACCGCAGAATGCAAGTCGCGTTTTGCGCCGAGTTTACCGCGTATTACCGGACTCGCAATGTCGGTGAAACAGGGCCAATCCAGGTTCAAGAATGACCGGTGATTCAGCTGAACACCGGCTGGCTCTGGTTCACGGGGTTTGCTTGCGCCCGCTACCTCGTGGCGGTGCTCGCTCGCTGAAGTCCCTCCGGCGCGGCCCGCTTCGGCTCCGGCTGGCGGATCGACGGAAGGATCAGGGCGGCGGCGGCGGCCGCGACGGCAACGACCGACGCCACGACGAACGCTCGGCCGAAGCCAGCCGTTGTCGCTGCGGCAACCTCCGACCGGCTGTGGGCGGTGCCCACCAGAACGGAGCGGGTGTGATCAGCAGCGACGGTGGCCAGCGCGGCAAGGCCGATGGATCCGCCGACCTGCCGGGTCGTGTTGACCAGTCCCGAGGCCAGCCCGGCGTCTCGTCGCGGCACTCCGACGGTAGCCGCGAAGGTGACGGGCATGAACGACAATCCGAGTCCGAGGGCGATGAGAACGCCGGGGCCCAGGATGTCGACCACGTAGCTACCCGTGGCCGACAACTGCGAGAGCCACGCCAGCCCCGATGCCGAGATGAGCGGGCCGACGACGAGCAGCGAGCGCGCGCCCACCCGGGGCAAGAGCCGTGAGCTGACGCCGGCGCCCACGGCGATGGCGGCCGTCTGGGGCACGAACCCCAACCCCGCGGCGAGCGGGCTGAAGCCGAGCACGTTCTGCATGTACAGCGACAGGAAGAACCACATGGCGAACATGGCCCCGCCGAGGCAGAGCATGACGACGTTCGCACCCGACAGCGATCGCGAGCGGAACACCCCCAGGGGCATGAGCGGGGCGCTCGCGATGCGGGCCTCGATGAGCACGAAAAGGCCGAGGAGGCCGATCGCCACGGCGAGAGTCACCAGCGTCTGCACCGACGTCCAGGCGTACACATCGGTGCGCACGATGGCGTAGACCAGCGCCACGAGCCCTCCGGTGACGGCGAGGGCTCCGGCCACGTCGAGGCTTCGCCGTTCGGTCTCGACGCGCGTCTCGACCAGCACCGCCCGTGCCGCCACGATGGCGAGGATGCCGATGGGCACATTGACGAAGAAGATCCACCGCCACGACAGGTAGTCGGTGAGGACGCCGCCCAGCAGCGCGCCGGTCGCGCCGCCAGCGGCGGCCACGGCGCTCCAGATGCCGAGGGCGCGCGAGCGTGCCGGACCCTCCCTGAAGGTCGTGGTGAGGATGGTCAGCGTCGCGGGCGACAGCACGGCGCCACCAAGGCCCTGGACGGCCCGTGCCCCAATCAGCATGCCCTGGTCCTGGGCGAGCCCACCGGCGAGGCTGGCCAGCGAGAAGAGCGCCAGACCGAGGATGAAGACTCGCCGGCGTCCGTACAGGTCGGCGGCCCGGCCACCGAGGAGCAGGAACCCGGCGAACGTGAGGGTGTAGGCGTTCACCACCCATTGCAGGCCCGTCTGGCTGAAGCCCAGGCTCGAGCGCATGGCGGGGAGCGCGACGTTCACGATCGAGACGTCCAGGAGGACCATGAACTGGGCCAGACAGGCCAGGGAGAGGACGACCCACTGCCGGCCGTGCAGGTCCGTTGACGGGGCGGACTCGTTCATGGGACGTACCAATCGTGCACGGGACCAACGTATTCCGGGCTTCTGGCGGCTGCGCTCGGCCACGGGTACGCGTCGATTGTGCATGACCATCTCTCCAGGTCGGTTGGGCCACCCACGTGGCGGCCTCACCCACTCGACGCAGGACCCGAGACGATTTGGACCGACCTTTGCCATACTGAGCAGTCGTGATCGATTACTCGTCCCTGGAATCCACCCAAGGTCAGGACTGGTACGCCCTGGACCCCGAGCTACAGGCCCAGGTGCGACGCCACTGTCCGCCCGAGGACCTGGCCTGGTCGGAGGCCAAGCTCGGTGAGCTGGGCCGTCTCGTCGGCACGGTGATCGGCCCCAACGCCGAGACGATCGACGCCCATCCTCCCGAGCTGGTCCGCTACGACCGTTGGGCCCAGGAGATCGACCGCGTCATCCATCATCCCGCCATGCTCGAGTCGAAGCGGGCCCTCTGGGATGTCGGCTACGCCGGGGGCTTCGCCGCCGACGAGGCCGCTCGTGGCCGCCCCGTGCCGGGAGCGGTCCGCATGGCGGCCGGCTACCTGGTGTCGCAGGCCGACACGGGCCTGGTGTGCAGCATCGGCATGACCAGCGGCGTCGCTGGTCTCGTCGAGGCCTACGCCCCGCCCGAGATCGTCGACGCGCTCCTCCCCCGCCTCCGGGCGGGAGACATGGATGAGGGTGCCGACGGCTCGATGTTCCTGACCGAGCGCGACGGCGGGTCCGACCTCGGCCACACCGTGCATTGCACCGCTCGTGAGCTGGGCGACGGCAGGGTGCTCATCAACGGGGAGAAGTGGTTCTGCTCCAACATCGACGGCGCGGCCATCGTCATGCTGGCCCGGCCCGAGGGTGCTCCCGAGGGCTCCCGGGGCCTGGGCCTCTACCTGGTGCCGCGGGAGCTCGACGACGGCACCCGCAACCGCATCATCATGCGACGACTCAAGCCCAAGCTGGGCACGCGGAGCGTGCCGACCGGCGAGGTCGAGTTTCGGGACGCCCTCGCCTACGCGCTGCGGCCGAGGCGCGGCGCCGGTGAGGCAGGAGACTCCGACGCCGGGGGCCTCAACCGCATGATGGAGATGGTCAACGGATCGCGGTTCGGTGTCGCGCTCATGGGTCTAGGGATCGCCCGGCGCTCGTTCCTGGAGTCGGCCGTCTGGTGCCACCACCGGTCGGCCAAGGGACGGGTGCTGGTGGACCTCCCCCTCGTGCGTGAGCAGCTGGTCGACCTGGCCGTGGAGGTCGAGGCGGGGGTGGCCCTGGCCATGGAGTGCGCCGCTGCCCCGCGCCAGCGGGACGCCGCCCGTCTGCGTCGGATCCTCATCCCGGCGACCAAGGTCGCCGTCTGCCGCCTCGGGGTGGAAGCGGCCAGCGCCGCCGTCGAGCTGCACGGCGGCAACGGCTACTGCGAGGACTGGGGCCTCACCCGGCAGCTTCGTGACGCCCAGTGCCATCCGATCTGGGAAGGCACCGAGCACATCTGCAGCCTGGACGTGCTGCGAGCCATGCGCCAGGACGCCGCGCACGAGGCCGTGCTCACCCGCGTCGACGGGATCCTCGACCGTGTGCGGGGTGGGTCCGGCCTGCTCGGCGAGGTCGGCGAGCTGGTGGGGGCGGCGAACCGGCGCCTGGCCGCTCGCGCTGACGAGGTGGGGACCCTGGAGCCGGACCGAGCCGAGGCCCGGTCGGGTCGTCTGTCGTGGCTCCTGGCCCGCACGGCGGCGGCCGCCCTGCTCCTCGAGCAGGCAGTGACCGGCCCGGCAGGCCGGTCAGAGCAGACGGCCGGCCCGGGAGGGCGGGCCGAGGACGGCTACGACATCCGCAAGGCGCTGGTCGCCCTGCGGTTCGCCCGACGCCACTTGGCGCCGGAGGACGTCTGGGGTGATCGGATCGCCGCCGAGGCGGGACGCGAGATCCTTTCGTTCGCCGCGGTGGACGAGGCGTCGGCCACCAAGGCGGCGGCCTGAGCAGCTGACCACCCGGCCGGCGGGCGCGCTGGCTGGCAAGCGGCAGCGGGCAGGACGGACGCCCGGCCCGGGGATGGCGAGGCTTCGCCGACCCGGTGGCCGAGATGGGCGTTCCCGACCTGCTTGCAGGCTGAGGCGATCCGGCGGCGCCCGCCGCTTACACCAGCCGGTTGCGTCTCGTCAGCAGGCGGGCGATCACCGACAGCACGACGACGAAGAGGATGAGCACCAGGGCCGCACCCCACGCACGATCGACCGCGACCTTGAAGGCCGAGGTCGCCTGCTGGTAGACGAACAGCGGCAGCGCCGATTGCGGGCCGCTCAACGGGTTGTAGTTGATCGAGTCGAACCCGAAGGCCGTGAGGAGCAGGGGCGCCGTCTCTCCCGTCACGCGGGCGACCGCCAGCACGACCCCTGTGGTGATACCGGCCGAGGCCACCGGTAGCACCACCGACAGGACGGTACGCCACTTGGGAACGCCGAGGGCGTAGCTCGCCTCCCGGAGCTCGTCGGGCACGAGCTTGAGCATCTCCTCCGACGCCCGAGCCACCACCGGCAGCATGAGCACGGCCAGCGACATGCCAGCCGCGAACCCGGAGAAGCCCTGGTGGAGGGCGAGGACCCAGAAGGCGAAGATGAACAGTCCGGCGACGATGGACGGAATGCCGGTCATCACGTCGATCAGGAAGCGCACGGCGCCAGCGAGCCGGCCGTGGCCGTACTCCACCACGTACACGGCGGCGATGATCCCGAGCGGCACCGCGATGGCGCTGGCGATGAGCACCTGCTCGATCGTGCCCACTATCGAGTGGTAGATGCCGCCGGTGGTGTCGAGGGGACCGATGCCGCGCATCGTCGTGGTGAGGAAGTCCCCGTTGATCGAGCTCAAACCCTTGCCGATCGTGTACACGAGCACACCGACCAGCGGTATCAGGGCGATCACGGCGCCGAGCGCCAGTCCCCCGGTCGCCACGCGGTTCACCCACACCCGGCGACGCCGGGGGTTGGCGAGGGTGGTCGTCTCCATGGCGGCCACGCCTACCCGGTCCCCCGCGCTTCGGCCCCAGCACGAACGAAGAGCCGGGCGCCGACGTTGACCAGCAGCGTGATGGCGAACAGCACGAGGCCCGACGCGATCAGCGCCTGGCGCCCCAGCGAACCCGATTCGCCGAACTTGGTGGCGATGTTGGCCGCGATGGTGTTGTTCCCGGGCTGGAGGATGTGGATGTTGACGACGAAGCTCGGCGCCAGCACCAGGGCCACGGCGATGGTCTCCCCGAGGGCGCGTCCCAGGCCCAGGATGATCGCTCCCACCACGCCGCTACGGGAGTAGGGCAGGACCGCCATGCGAATGGTCTCCCACCGGGTGGCCCCGAGCGCCACAGCCGCTTCCTTGTGGGCAGTGGGTGTCTGGCGGAAGACCTCTCGGGAGACCGCCGCCACGATCGGCAACACCATGATGGCCAGGATCACGCCGGCGGCGAAGATCGACCGCCCGTACAGGCCGTTGGGATTGCTGAAGATCGGGATCCAGCCGAACACGGTGTTGAGCCACTTCTCCACCGGAATCAGCTTCGGCACCACGTACACCAGCCCCCACAGACCGAAGACCACACTCGGGACGGCGGCCAGGAGGTCGATCACGTAGCCCAGAAGCCGACCCAACCGGGACGGAGCGACCTCGGTGATAAAGAGCGCCGAGCTGAGGGCCACCGCCACGGCGATCACCACGCCGACCAGGCTGGAGACGAGGGTGCCGAAGACCAGCGCAGCAACCCCGAACACCGGAGGATTGGAATCGGGGAACCACACCTTGGTGCTGAAGAAGCTCCACCCTGCGGTCGTGAATGCCGGCCGAGCCTCGACGATCAGGAAAACGAGGATGGCGACGATGAGGGCCAGGACGAACATCCCGCCAGCGGCGACGACGATCCGAGCCCACTTCTCTCCGCGTCCGGCTCCTCCCTCTTGGAACCGTTCGTGGACCGGTATCTCGGGATCGAGAACGCTCATCGATCACCCCTTGGCGGCGCCGCGTCAGGGTGGCACAGCCGTGCCACCCTGACGAGCGTCACCTCGCCGACGATCAGCTGAGGCCGGCCGCCGCGGTCTGGCTCGCCGAGGCCACGTTGGCAGGTAGCGGTGCGTAGAAGAGCTTGGTGGCCGACGACTGGCCCGGGCCGATGGCGTACTGGACGAAGTCCTTGAGCAGCGTGCCCACTGCCGGGTTGGAGGACTTGGTCGGCACGAGGACGTAGGTGAACGTCGA
>DASXYV010000464.1:0-6968 GCA_036502305.1 Acidimicrobiales bacterium | reverse complement strand
CGGCGGCGAGGCGAGGAGCACGCCCGAGAGGCCGCCCAGCAGGAATGTCACCAGGAAGCCGATGGCGAAGAGCATCGGCGTCTCGAAGGTGAGCTGGCCGCGCCACATCGTCCCGATCCACGCGAAGAACTTGATCCCCGTGGGCACGGCGATGAGGTAGGAGAGCCCGCTGAAGAATGGGAGCAGGACCACTCCCGTGGTGAACATGTGGTGGGCCCACACACCGGTGGACAATCCGGCGATGGCCATGGTGGCGAAGACGAGGCCCTTGTAGCTGAAGACGGGTTTTCGGGAGAAGACCGGCAGGATCTCCGTCACGATGCCGAAATAGGGCAAGGCGAGGATGTACACCTCCGGGTGCCCGAAGTACCAGAAGAGATGCTGCCAGAGCACGGGCACACCACCGCCTTCCACCGTGAAGACGTGGGTGCCCAGATGGCGGTCGGCCATGAGGAGCACGAGGGCGCTGGTGAGGACGGGGAAGGCGATGAGGATCAGGATCCCGGTGACCACCATGTTCCACGTGAAGATGGGGACGCGGAACATCGTCATGCCCGGCGCCCGCAGGTAGAACACCGTGGTGATGATGTTGACGCCGGTGAAGATGGCCGAGAACCCGGTCAGGATCAGGGCCATGATCCACAGGTCCGGGCCCGCCCCTGGAGTGCTCGTGACGTTGGAGAGGGGTGCGTAGGCCACCCAGCCGAAGTCCGCGGCGCCGCTGGCGGTGAAGAAGCCCGAGATCATCATGAGCCCGCCGCTCAGGTACAGCCAGTACGACAGGGCGTTGAGGCGGGGGAAGGCCATGTCGGGGGCGCCGACCTGCAGCGGCACGATGACGTTGGCGAAGCCACCGAAGGCGAACGGCCCGGCGAACAGGTACATCATCAGGCTGCCGTGCATCGTGAACAGCTCGTTGTACGCGTGCTGGCTCACGATGGTGCTGTTGGGCTCGGTCAGCTGGGTGCGCATGACCATGGCCAGGATGCCGGCGAGGAGGAAGAAGAGGAACGAGGTGATCAGGTAGCTCTTGCCGATCACCTTGTGGTCGGTGCTCGTGAGCCACTTGTAGATCCCCGAGGGCTCGGCCTCGTGGTCGGGCTCGTGAACGATGGTCGCCGGGCGCTCGCCGATGATTGTCATGCCGCCGCTCCCGAGGTCTGGCCGGCCAGCCAGGTCCTGAACTCACCCCGGCTCACCGTCTTGACGCTGAACAGCATTTGCGAATGGTAGAGCCCGCAGTACTGCGCGCACCGGCCGATGAAGGTTCCGCTCTCGGTCGGGTTGAAGTCGAAGGTGTTGGTCACTCCGGGCTGTGCGTACCGACTGAAGTTGAAGGCTGGAATGTAGAAGCCGTGGACGACGTCGTTGGAGACCAGGTTGACCCGGGTGGTCACGCCGATCGGCAGCACCAGCTGGGCCGGTTGGTTGGGCGAGGGGATCAGCGACACGCCCGACCCCTGGTAGTCGAAGCGCCAGCCCCACTGGTAGCCGGTGACCTTCACCGTGACCGCCGGAGTGGGGCTCACGGCGTCGATGCGGTCCTCCACGATGACTGTGAAGTAGAAGAGCCCGATCACGATCAGGATCGGGACCACGGTGTAGACGATCTCCACGGGGGTGCTGTAGCGGATCTGCTTGGGAAGCTCGTCGCCCCGCTTCCGATAGCGGATGACCGACCAGAAGATGAGTATCCACACGATGATCCCGACGGCCATGGCCGCGAGGAGGGACCACTCCCACATGTGGAACGCAGCATGACCCTGGTCGGTCGCGCCCTTGTAACCACCGAAGGTGGGGATGGTGCAGGCGGTCCCGGACACGGCGACGAGGAACAGCCCGATGGCCACCCAGAGGCCTCGTCGAGAATGGGAGCTGTGGCCACCCGCCCGGCGGAGCTCGCGGTTCACGCGGGGCAATCTAGCGGGACGTGCCGGCGAAATCGAAAGCCGGAGGGCCCGCACTTCACCGCTGGTCGCAGCCCACGTCGCGGGGCTGGTCGGGGGAGCGTTGGACGACTCAGCCCCGCAGCTGGCGGCGGACCCGGAAGGCCGCAGTGAACCCGGCCACGAGGAAGGCGAGCACGGCGAGGACGCCGGCGGTGTCGGACATTCGGCCGGCGTGACCCCGGCCGGCGGTCGGGATGCCCAGGTTTCCGGCGGCGTTCACCTGGGAGTCGGGCGGCGGGATCGCCACGGACGACACCGCGGGGGACGTCCCCGGGTGCTGCGCCTGGGTTCCCGTGGTGCCGGACCCCCCGGGCTTGACCGAGGCGGTCCCCGAGGTGCCCGCGTGGCCGGACGAGCCGGCGGGGCCCGACTGGGTGGCGGGGGCCGGACCGGCACCGACGGCGCTGGAGGCGTCGAGGCGGCCGGCGCAGCCCGATCCGCAGGCCGTCGCCTTGTTGGCCGAGGCAAGGGTGTCGGACACCGCCTGGTTCGGGGTGCGCCCCATGGCCAGGAGCAGGGCCACTGTCCCCGTCACGTGCGGGGTCGCCATCGATGTTCCCTCGTCGTAGCCGTAGGAGTTGGCCTGGCCCGAGCTCCAGTAGGTCGAGATGACGCACTGGGCCCGGACGGCGCCGTCGCAGGTCGGCTGGCCGGTGGAGTCGTAGCCGGCACCGCCCGGCGCGACCAACGACCACTTGGCGTTGCCGGGCGGGCTCGAGTAGCTGGTCGTCTGGCCGTTGGAGCCGGTGGCTCCGACCACCATGGCGTCGGTGTTGCCGTAGTTCTGGCTGCCGAGACCGAAGTAGTTGGTGTTCCCCGAGGCCAGGACGGGCACTGCTCCGTGGCTCCAGGCGTACTCGATGCCGGTCTGCAGCGAGTTCTGCCCCAGCAGGCCGGGGACGATCGGCGTCGAGTCACCCAGGCTCAGGTTCACCACCCGGGCGCCGTGGTCGACGACCCACATGATGCCGGCATTGACGTCGGAGAAGTTGCCCGCGCCTCGGGAGTCCAGGACCTTGGCCACCACCAGCTGGGCGTCCGGTGCGGTACCTGCCACTCCGAGCCCGTTGTTGGTCGAGGCGGCGGCGATCCCCGAGACATGCGTGCCGTGCCCGTTGTCGTCCTGGGCGCTGCCGTTGCACTTGGTGGAGTCGCCGCCGGAGTTGATGCAGTTGGTGCCGGCGACGACCTTGCCGGTCAGGTCCTGGTGACCGAGGTCAACTCCCGTGTCGACGATCCCGATGCGCACGCCTCGGCCGGTGCTCGCGCCCCAGGCCGCCGGCATACCGATCTGGGTCATGTTCCACTGCTGTGGCCAGAACGGATCGTTGGGCGCCGCGGGACTGCCCGAGGCGGAGCAGGCCCAGGCCAGGGCGGGGAGCGTTGCGAAGACAGAGGCGAGAACCCCGGCGCGACGGAAGACCGACCGGCGAGTCATTGCGTGTGTATATTCGCCCCTTTCGGCCCACTCCCTGCCTATCCCGGGGGATGCCGATGGTGACCCGAATCACCCCTCCGCGCGGCGACGCGACTCGGCGGCGGCCCAGCCGAAGATGCCCCTCGACATGACCGAGTCCTCGTCGGCCACTCGTCGCTCGTTCACCTCGGCTCGGGCCCGGTGCACAGCGGGATCGCCGGGGGCGGCGAGGGCCGCGGCCTCGGCCAGATGGCCGGCCAGCCGCAGGTCGCCAACCTCGGCGAGCTGCCGGGCCCGATCCGCCAGCCGGTGGGCTCCGCCGGCCAGGTCGGCCAGCTCGCCGGCCAGGTCGGCCTCCGGGGCGGGCTTGAGGGTTGCCGGGTTGCCGTCGTACCAGCCGCCGTAGAGGCGCCAGGTGTTGCGGACCACGAACTCGGGCTCGTCGTAGATGGCGTGGAGGTACGGTCGTTCGAGGAGATGGCGGGGGGCGGTGACGCCGTGGATCACCTCGTCGAGCCGGGCTCCCTGGTTCATGAGGGCCACGGTCTGGTCGTGCAGGCTCTCGAGGAGCTCGGCCGTGTCGGTGAGGGCCCGAGCGACCCGGTCGGCGCCCACGATCGGGAAGCCGTGGCCGGGCAGGAGCACCTCGGGACCGAGGCCGACCATCTTGCGCAGCGCCGCCGCCCACTCGCTCGGGTAGCGCTGGACCTTCTGTGGATTGCCGGCGTTGGGTGACGCCCAGATGAAGAAGTCGCCGCAGCACAGCACCCGGCGCTCGGGGATCCAGGTCCAGGTGTGGTCGTCGGTCTCCCCGCGGTCGTGATGCAGCTCGAACCGCACCCCGCCGATCTCGACGTTCATCTGGTCGCGATAGGTGTGATCGGGGTAGCGGTAGCTCGTCGGCCAGACCAGATCTGGTGCCTGGAACTGGCGCTGGTTGACGATGCCGTTGTACCCGGCGGTGAGCACGTAGCGGTCGAAGCGGGGAGGGAGGGCCTCGTGGCTCACCACGATCGGTGCGGGCCAGCTGTTCGACCTGGCGTCCTCCTCGAACGGACCGACGCCGAACACGTGGTCGATGTGGCCGTGTGAATAGATCGCCGTGTGCAGCCGGTCGGCCGACCACCTCCGCAGTTGGTCGTGAATGGCGCCGGCGAAGAACGGGCTCCCTGTGTCGACCAGCACCAGTCCATCGCCGGTGGCGAAGGCGCTGACGTTGGCAAAGGAGCGCACGAAGCCCACGCCGTCGGCGATCTCCGTCAGGCTCGTGTCGGGGAAGAACTGATGCTGCTCGGCGATGTCCGCGTCGCCGCGCCACAGGCGGTCGGCCGTCTCCAGCACGCTGTCAGTCACCGTCGCCCCCGATGCTGTAGTCCCTGCGCCGGCCTCCTGGGCCGGCGCACGCCGGACCGTTGTGGCGCCGACCATCGAGATCCTAGGATTCGGCGCCGTCCCTAACCGACGAGCAGGAGGAGTGTCCATGGCCGAGAACGCCGGACAGCTGGGCCGGGAGCAGCTGGCCGAGCTGGTCGATGGAAGGTCAGACGAAGAGATCAACGAGTTCGTCTCCGCCACCGGCGTGGACACCGTGCTCGACCAGATCTTCGAGGGCATGCAGGAGGCCTTCCTCCCCGAGAAGGCGGCCGGCCAGTCGGCCCTCGTCCAGTGGGACATCACCGCTCCTGACGGGACCCGCAGCTACCAGTTCAAGGTGGACAACGGAGCGTGCTCGGTGGCCAAGGGCGCAGGCGAGTCTCCTCGGGTCACCCTAGGGCTGGCCCTGGCCGACTTCGTGCGCTTCGTGTCGGGCAAGCTCGACGGCATGCAGGCCTTCATGGCGGGCAAGCTCAAGCTCACCGGCGACATGTTCTTCGCTCAGACCATGCAGACGTGGTTCGCCCAGTAGCGCTTCCGTCGTAGCGCGCCCCGGTCAGTCGGTTCGCCGCCGGTTGGCGCGGCCCAGCGCCGCGCCGATCCTGCGGGCCCCCTCCCCCAGGGCGCGGTCCGGACCGGCGCCCCGGCGGCGGGCACGGGCAGCCAGGACGCCCAGCGTCCACGCCGTTGTCGGCACCGGCCGCTGGGTTGCGGGCGGCTCTGCCGCCGGGAGTGGAGCCGCATCTCCGCCTTCGGCTTGTTCGGGTGAAGGGCGAGCGGCGGGGGCGTTCGCCGCCCCAGCGCGGGGCTCAGCCCCGCCGCCCTCCTCCGAGACCGAGGGCCGGCCCGGCTCCCCGGCCACCTCGCCAGCCTGGGCGGCCGCCGCGTTCACTCTGCGGAGGGTGGCAGCTGCGGGGAGGTAGCGGGTGCGGAAGGCGAGTCGGAGGAGCACGATAGCGAGCGCCTCGGCCACGATGACCCCCGCCACGTCGAGGTCGTCCCGGGCGATGACCGGTGAGACGGCCAGCCCGACGACCAGCACCAGATCGAGCGCCTGGTGGAGGCGGGGACCCACGATGTGAACCAGGCCGAGCGGGCCCCGGGACAGCAGGGCCATCGCCACCAGATAGGCGGCGGCAGCCAGGAGGACCTTTCCCATGAGCCCGCGTACGTGAAGCGCAGTCTCGGCCAGGACCACGGCGAAGACGTACTCGGCTGCCTGGTGAAGCCCGAACGGGAGCCCGGCCCGATCGGAGTTGGCCCCATCGGGTCGGGACCGCCTAGCTACTTGCCTGCCCCTTGTCCTCCGTCGTGGCCTTCTCCTGGGCCTTGCCCTCGGCCTTCTCGTCCGTCGCCTTGTCCTCCGCGTGGCCTCCGTCTTCGACGCCCTTGCGGAACTCGTGAGACGCCGATCCCAGTGAGCGGGCCAGCTTCGGAAGCTGGCTCCCGCCGAAGAGCAGCGCAACCACGGCCAGGACTATGAAGAGGTCGGGCCCGGCGATATTGGCGAGCACACGCATCTCCTTCCACTGCAGTGCCCACCAGGCTAGAGGCCGGAAGCGGGCAGGTGTAGCCCGGGCCGCAAGATGCCCACTGCGGGCCTGCCCTGGCGTCGGGCGCGATCCCGCCCGGGGCGACCAGGCGCCAGCACGCTCAGCCGGCCAGCTGGTCGAGGCGGGCCAACAGGCTCCCGGAGCCATCGACCGTCGCCCCGAGCCGCTCGGCCTCCTGGCGGAGGGCCCGGTCCGAGGTGAACACCCGAATCGACCCCGGCTGGGGCTCCTCGGCCAACATGTCGAGGATGCGCTCGTCGGCGGCGTCGGGGCCCGACCGCCGGGCGTAGAGGACCCGCACCCCGGGGTGCTCGCCCTCCGGCAGGTCAGGCTGGGGTCGCCCGTCGAGGACCAGGGTCACGTCGTCGCCGGTGGCGGCGGCCAGCCGCTGCAGGCGGCCGAACAGCTCCCGCGCTGCGCCCGCCCGGTCGCGCCACCAGCCCGTCGGTCGGGAGCCGATCACGTTCATGCCATCGACGACGATCCGGTCCATCCCCGGCAACCCTACGACGTGCGGGTCGTCCCGATCGTGCTGGATGCGCTCGGTCGGCGGCCGAGGCGTTATGGTGTGCGGCCAGCTCCGGACGGTGAGTCGGGCTCAGGAGACGGGGAGGATGGGGAGCACCTTTACACGCGGTCGTCATCATGTCGTTACGACACCAGGCCGGAGCGAAC
>DASXYV010000463.1:0-6161 GCA_036502305.1 Acidimicrobiales bacterium | reverse complement strand
GGCGTACGCGAGCCGGACCCCACTGGCCCGACCCTCGGGAAAGGCGGTGAAGAAGGCGTCCGGCCGATAGCCGAGCGACAACAGCGCCTCCTCCACGCCGTGTGCGGCCAGGTGAGAGAGGACGCGCTCGATCATCGTCTGTTCGACGACCGGCAGCAGCTGCTTGGGGGTCGTGTTGGTGAGCGGTCGAAGTCGCGTCCCCTCGCCTCCGACCAGCACGACAGCTCTCACGAGGTGCGACCCTACCGCGGGGGTCGGGGCCTTCCCGCTGCGCGCTGCGCAGCGGCGGCGGCTGCCCGGACGGCCAGCCCCACCGCGACCACGGGCAGCAGGAACCGGCGCCAGCCCGACGTGGTGCGCCACGCGAATCGGAGCAGCGATCGGTGATGGGCGAGGATCATGCGGTACGGATGCAGATCGGTCGAGACTCCCTGGACGTGGAGGACGCACCCCAACGGCTCATAGGCGACCCCCCACCCGGCGCGCTGAAGACGCCAGCACAGGTCGACGTCCTCCAGGTACATGAAGAAGGAGGCGTCGAACCCGCCCAGGTCCTCGAGCGCCCGTCGCCGGGCGAGGAAGCACGACCCGGACACCCAGTCGACGGCCCGTCTGCCACCGTGGTCCCAGTCCAGCATCTTGTACCTCTGGCTGAACCGGTTCCGGGGGGCCACCAGGCCGAGGAAGCCGTGGCCCATGGCGTCCACCAGGGACGGGAACGTGCGCGCGGACGGGTACAGCGTCTCGTCGGGGTTGACCAGGCGCGGCCCGACCAGCGCCAGATCAGGGTCGGCGTCGAGGGCGGCCATCATCGCGGCGAGGGTGCCGGGGCGGACGACGACGTCGGCGTTGCACACCAGCACCAGCTCGCGATGGCCCTGGGCCAGCCCCCAGTTGACGCCGCCGCCGTAGCCCAAGTTGGTGCCCGTCTCGACGAACCTGGCCTCGGGATCGGCCGCGGACAAGGCGGCAGCCGACCCGTCCACGGATCCGTTGTCGACGACGATGATGTCGGCCAGCCCATCAGCCCGCAGGCTCCGCACGCAGGCGACCAGCTCGTCGCGGGCGTTGTAGTTCACGACCACTGCCTCGACGCGCCGGGCGACCTCGGACGAGGGCCGGGCGTCCCCTGCTCCAGGCAGGTCCTGGGGAGATCGCTCCGCCCGGCGTTGGCTCACCGATCGGGCCGCAGGCGGTAGCGGGCGAGCGTCCGCAGGGCCCCCATCCCGTCCCGCCAGGTGAACTTGGTGCCTTCACTGGAGTCCCGACCGGCATAGGAGATGGGGACCTCGTAGATCCGGTGCCCCCGGCGCAGGACCTTGGCGGTGATCTCGGGCTCGAAGCCGAATCGATCCGACTCGATGGTGATGCCGTCGAGAACCCGACGGTCGAACAGCTTGTAGCCCGTCTCCATGTCCGAGAGCGTCGTGGCGTAGGCCAGGCTCGTCATGAGCGACAACAGCCGGTTGCCCAGCCAGCTGCCGAGGGGCATGCCCTTGCGCTCGCCGGTGAAGCGGCTGCCGTAGACGACCAGGGCCTTGCCCTTGAGGATGGGATCCAATAGCCGCGGCCAGTCGTCGGGGTCGTACTCGGCGTCCGCGTCCTGGATGACCACCAGGTCACCCCTCGCGTAGGCGAGCGCGGTGCGGATGGCCGCTCCCTTGCCGCGGTTCGACTCATGGGTGAGCACCCGCAGCGTCGAGTCCTCGAGTGCCGCCAGGATCTTGTCGCTGCCGTCGGTCGACCCGTCGTCGACCACGATGACCTCCAGGTCCAGCGGGAGGTCGACGGCGCGCACCCGACGAACGACCTCGGCGACCGTGTTGCGCTCGTTGAACAACGGGATGACGACCGACAGCCTCTGGTAGCGCGTCTCGTGCTCATCGGCCATGGCGCGTCACCCCGGGCTCGAAGAACGACACCGTCCGGGCCAGCCCCTCACGAATCGGGATTCGGGGCTCCCAGCCCAGCACCGACCGGGCCAGGCTGATGTCGGGGCGGCGCTGGGTGGGGTCGTCCACGGGAAGGGGCTCGTGGATGACCTCCGACGAGGAGCCCGTGATCTCGATGATCATCTCTGCCAGCTCGGACACGGTGAACTCCGTCGGGTTGCCGATGTTCACCGGGCCCACGTGGTCCGACTCCAGGAGGGCGAGTATCCCCGCCACCTCGTCGTCGACGTGACAGAAGCTCCGGGTCTGGGTGCCGTCGCCGTAGACCGTCAGCGGCTTTCCCTGCAGCGCCTGGACGAGGAAGTTCGACACCACCCGACCGTCGGACGGCCGCATCCTGGGGCCGTAGGTATTGAAAATGCGGACGATGCGCACGTCGACACCGTGGGCGCGGTGGTAGGCCATCGTGATGGCCTCGGCGAACCGCTTGGCCTCGTCGTAGACCCCGCGGGGCCCGATCGGGTTCACATGGCCCCAGTAGTCCTCGGTCTGGGGATGGACCTCCGGGTCCCCGTAGACCTCGCTGGTGGAGGCGAGGAGGAATCGAGCGTCCTTGGCCTTGGCCAGGCCCAGGCAGTTGTGGGTGCCCAGGCTGCCGACCTTGAGGGTCTGGATGGGGAGCTCCAGGTAGTCACGGGGCGAGGCGGGGCTGGCGAAGTGGAGTATGGCGTCCACCGGGCCTTCGACCGACAGGGGCCTGCTCACGTCTTGGCGCACGAAGCTGAAGTCACCCTGGCCCATCAGGTGCTCGACGTTCGTGGTCGACCCGGTGACGCAGTTGTCGATGCAGATGACGTCGTGGCCGCGCTCCACCAACCGATCGCACAGGTGCGAGCCGAGGAACCCGGCCCCGCCCGTGACGACGACCCGGCCCCGCCTGGCCGGCCATACCCTCCCGCCGGCCGCGCGGGCCGGAGGTGTGCGGGCTCGATCCGTCACAGGCGCCCGATCCCCTGGTAGGCGAAGCCGGCCCGACGGAGGGCGGCGGAGTCCAGCAGGTTGCGGGCGTCGACCACCGACGCCCGCGCCATCAGGTCGCGCACCTTGCGGAAGTCCAGCCAGCGGAACTCGTCCCACTCGGTCAGCACCGCCAGCACCTCGGCACCCTCGCACGCCGCGTACGGGTCGTCGCAGACCTCGATGCGACCAGGGGGACCAAGGGAACCGCGCACGGTCGGGTCGTAGGCCCGGATGCGCGCCCCCTGGTCGGCCAGACGGTCGATGACGTGCAGGGCCGGGGAGTCCCGCCGGTCGTCGGTGCGCGCCTTGAAGGTGAGCCCCCAGGCCGCCACGGTCATGCCGTCGACCGATCCGCCCGCCTGGGCCACCACCTTGGCCACGACCCTCGCGTGCTGCTCCTCGTTCACGTCGATGACGCCGCGGAGCAGCCCGAAGTCGTAGCCGGCGTCCTCCCCGATGCGCACCAGCGCCCGGGTGTCCTTGGGGAAGCAGCTGCCACCGAAGCCCGGTCCCGGACGCAGGAACTCGAAGCCGATGCGCCGGTCGTAGCCCATCCCCAGGACGACCTCGCGCACGTCGGCGCCCACGGCCTCGCAGAGGTTGGCCACCGCGTTGATGAAGCTGACCTTGGTGGCGAGAAAGGCATTCGACGCGTACTTGATCGTCTCCGCCGACGAGGGATCGGTCACGATCAGGGGCGCCTGGATCGCCTTGTACAGCGACGCCACCCGGATGGCGGCGGCCTGGTCGTCGCTGCCGATGACGATCCGGTCGGGGTGGAAGCAGTCGTGCACGGCGGAGCCCTCGCGCAGGAACTCCGGGTTGGACACCACCGAGACGTCGCTTCGCCCGAGGGCCCGTTCGACGACCCTGGTCGAGCCGACCGGCACGGTCGACTTGTTGACGACGACCGCCTCGGCCGCCAGCACGGGGCCGATCTCGGCGGCGGCGCCCTCGATGTAGGCCATGTCGGCCGAGCCGTCGTCCCGTTGGGGTGTCGGCACGCACAGGAAGACGAACTCCCTGTCAGCTGCGGCGGCCGCCCCCAGCACGAACGACAGCCGCCCACCGTCGAGCCCCTCCCGCACGAGCTCGTCGAGGCCGTCCTCGACGATCGGGATCTCACCCCGACGGAGCTGCTCGATCTTGTCCGGCACGACGTCGGCACAGGTGACCTCGTGGCCGAGGCGGGCGAGAAAGGCGCCGGTCGTCAAACCCACGTAGCCCGTGCCGACGATGGTGATCGAGCTCATCCGGTCAGCTCCTTGACCAGCCGTTGAAGCGGCTCCTCCCACGCCGGCAACAGTGGAAGCCCCGACAGGCGCAGGGCGGCGTTGTCCAGCACCGAGTTGGCCGGCCGGGGCGCCGGACGCCGGGGCCGGAGGTCGTCGGTCGTCACGGACTCGACGCGATCGGGATCGAGCCCGGCTGCGGCCATGATGGCCCGGGCGAAACCGAACCACGTGGTGGGGCCCTGATTGGTCACGTGGAACACGCCTGGTCGGCGACTCAGGGCGAGCGAGCGCACGACCTCCGCCAGGTCCGAGGTGAAGGTCGGGCACCCGAGCTGGTCGTCCACGAAGCGCAGCGGGCCTCCCTCGGCGGCCAACCGCAGGACCGTGTGCACGACGTTGGTCCCGTGGCGGCCGCAGACCCACGAGGTGCGGACCACGGCGTGTCCCGGGTCGAGCTCGGCCTCGCCCGCCAGCTTGGAGCGGCCGTAGACCGACAGCGGGTTGGGCTCGTCCCACTCGGTGTACGGCCTCGTGGCCCGACCGTCGAACACGTAGTCGGTGGAGAGGTAGCAGAGGTGGGCGCCGACGTGCCTGGCGCCCTCGGCCACGTGGCGGGTGCCCAGGGCATTGACGGCCATTGCTCTGTCGGGGTCGCCTTCACAGGCGTCCACGGCGGTCCAGGCGGCGGCGTGGACCACGACCTCGGGTCGGAACGACCCCGTGGCCTGGAGCACTGCATCGCGGTCGGTCACGTCGAGCCGGGCCCGGTCGGCGGCCACCACCTCGTGGGCCTTCCCGCCGCCATTGGCGGCGAACGCATCCACGAGATCCCGGCCCAGCTGGCCGCCGGCACCGGTGAGCAGCACGCGGGTCACCGCGCCCACCCCGTCTCCTCCACCGGAGCCCGGTCGCGCAGCGGCTCCCACCAGCCCCGGTTGGCCGCGTACCACGCCACGGTGTCGGCCAGGCCCTGCTCGAACGAGGTCAGCGGCTCCCAGCCCAGCTGGGTCCGGATCTTCGATGAGTCGAGCAGGTAGCGACGGTCGTGGCCCGGACGATCGGGCACGATCTTCTTGAGCGAGGACGGCTGGCCCAGGGCGGCCAGGATGTTGTCGGCCAGCTCCTCGATGCTGGCCTCCTGGCCCGACCCCACGTGGTAGGTCTCGCCCACCTCGCCCCGCTCCAGCACGGCATCGATGGCGCGGCAGTGGTCCTCGACGTGCAGCCATTCGCGCCGGTGGAGGGTCGAGGCGTACAACGGGAGGGGGCTGCCGTCGATGGCGTTGGTGGCGAACAGCGGGACGACCTTCTCCGGGAACTGGTACGGGCCGTAGTTGTTGCAGCAGTTGGTGATCGTGACCGCCAGCCCATAGGTCTCGGCGTAGGCGCGCACGGCGTGGTCTGCGCCCGCCTTCGACGCGTTGTATGGCGTTCGGGGCCGGTAGGGCGACTCCTCGGTGAACTGCTCGGGGCTGTCGAGGGCCAGGTCGCCGTAGACCTCGCAGGTCGACACGTGATGGAAGCGCCGCACACCGGCTCGCCGACTCGCTTCGAGCAGGGCCTGGGTGCCGAGCACGTTGGTGCGAAAGAACCTGCCCGGGTCGACCACGGCCAGGCTGTTGTGCGACTCGGCGGCGAAGTTGACGATGACCTCGATGTCATGCTCGGCCAGCACCTGCTCGACCCGCCCCTGGTCGCAGATGTCTCCGTGCACGAAGCAGATGCGCTCCTCCAGGTCGGCCAGGCTGGCCCGGTTTCCCGCGTAGGTCAGCGCGTCGTACACCACCACGCGCTCGTCCGGATGGCTCGCCACGCGGTGGCGGACGAAGTTGGATCCGATGAACCCGGCTCCGCCGGTGATCAGCACGGCCATCGGACGGAAGACTACGGCGCTCGCCTCCGGTTGGCCTGTTGCGCGGGGGCCGGGACGGCTGATCCCCCACCTGGCCTCAGCAGGCGCGGGGATCGAATGGCGGCAGCACCGGGGGGGCGGGGGCGGGTGCCGGGGCGGGGG
>DASXYV010000462.1:0-5084 GCA_036502305.1 Acidimicrobiales bacterium | reverse complement strand
CGGTCCAAGGAGGAGGCCTACGACTACCGGTACTTCCCGGAGCCGGACCTGTTGCCGCTGGCTCCGGACGACACGTGGATATCTCGGGTGCGCGCCGCCGCCGCCACGCTGCCGGCCGAGCGGCGGGCGCAGCTGACGGCGGCAGCGGCCGGCGACGGCAGGGCGGACGGCGAGGTGCCGGCGGGGCTGGTGGCGACCCTCGTCGAGCTCGATCTCGACGGTCTGGTGCTCGGCGCCATCGACGCCGGCGCCGACCCCAAGCTCGCCGTCAACCGGGCCGCCAACGAGGCGGCCGCTCACCCCGATGCGGCCCGCAAGCTCGACCCGGGCGCCTTCGCTGCCTTGCTGGCCATGGAGACCAGCGGGCGGCTGAGCGCCACCCAGGCGAAGACGGTCCTGGGGGTGATGCTGGAGGAGGGCGGGGACCCCGCCGACATCGCCCGGGTCCGAGGGTTCGAGGGGCTGTCGGAGGAGGCGCTGGCGGAGGTGGTCGACTCCGTCCTCGCCACCAACCCCGACGAGTGGCAGCGCTATCGGGACGGGGACCCCAAGGTGTCGCAGTTCCTGGTGGGTCAGGTGATGCGGGAGACGAGGGGCAAGGCCAACGGCAAGGCCGTCATGGCGCTGCTGGCGGCCCGTCAGGGCTGAGGCCGACCCGGGAGGCTACTGGCGCAGCGCGGGGTAGTAGTTCTCGGCGCCGATGGCCTTGATGTCCTCGATCCAGCAGCTGTCGTACACGCCGTTGGGCCCCTGATTGCCAGGGCTCACCAGGTTCCAGGCCTCACGGCGGTAGGTCCAGTTATCGGGCTGGAGGCGGTGCGCCTCCTTGAAGTGGGGGATGGCCGCGTCGGACCGGCCCTGGCGATGCAGGTGCTGGCCCAGCTCGAACTCCGCCGCCGCCCTGGCCTCGTCCATGCCCCGGGGGGACGAGCGACCGACCACCTCGTCGGGACCGAGCGCCCATGGGCTGTCGGCGCCGCGCTCCACCCAGTCGACCAAGGCCGCACGGTAGGCGGCGGGGTCGGCCTTGATCTTGCGGGCCTCGGCCAGCATCTCGGCCATCTCGGGCGGCAGGCTGTCGATGTCGACCTTGGCGAAGATGTCGGTGGCGGGCGATCGGCCCGGGAAGGCGGGCTCCACCGGCCGGACGAGGACGCCGTCCTCGTCGATCCACGCGCCATTGGGAACGTTGACGACACCCAGCAGCTCGTCGAGCACGTGGGCGGGGTCGAGCAGGGAAGGGTGCTCGGGCCGGGCCGCCTCGATCCAGGGCCGGGCGGCGTCAGGTCCGCCCGTGTCGAGGGCGACGGTGACGATCTCCAGACCCTTCGGGTGCAGCTCGTGGCGGACCTCCTGCCACACGGGCAGGTCGAAGCGACAGCCTCACCAGGATGCCCAGGCGACCAGGAGGACCTTCTGCCCCCTGAGGCTGGACAGGCTGAGCTCGTTGCCGTCGAGGTCCGGCAGGGCGATCTCCGGCAGGCGGGCGGTGGTGAGCGACCGTCCGGTGATACCTGACTCGGGCCCCATCGCCCACAACCCCGCCTCCTCGTCGTGGACAAGGGGCATGGTCAGTCGCTCGGCGAGCACCCCGACGTCCACCTCGCTGCGCCCCAGATCCGTGTGCGGAGGCAGGGGGACGCACACCTCAGCCTTGCAGGCACCCTCGGGCTTGATGGCCCACCCTGTCCGCCTCTCCAGGTCGGCCGCATCGACGCTCAGCTCAGTCAGGATCATTTGCGAGACGCTACCTGTCCGCCAGCCCGTAGGCTCGGGTCGATGCCCGGGACATCGGAGTCGGGAGCAATGCCTGCGAACCCCATGAAGCCGCGCAGCAGCGACGTGACCGATGGGTTCCAGCGGGCGCCGGCGCGGGCCATGTTGCGCGCGATCGGCATGACCGACGATGACTGGAGCAAGCCCCAGGTCGGGGTGGCGTCGTCCTGGAACGAGGTCACCCCCTGCAACCTCACGCTCGACCGGCTGGCCCGGCGGGCCAAGGACGGCGTGCGGGCTGCGGGCGGTTTTCCCATCGAGTTCGCGACCATCGCGGTGTCGGACGGCATCTCGATGGGCCACGAGGGAATGCGGGCGTCTCTCGTGAGCCGCGAGGTGATCGCCGACTCGGTGGAGACCATGATGCACGCCGAGCGGTTCGATGCCCTGGTGTCCCTGGCCGGCTGCGACAAGTCCCTACCGGGAATGCTGATGGCTGCCGGCCGGCTCAACCTGTCGACGGTGTTCCTCTACGGCGGCACGATCCTGCCCGGCCAGCTGCGCGGTCGGGCCCTCGACATCGTGAGTGTCTTCGAGGCCGTCGGAGCTCACGCCGCCGGCGATCTGAGCGCAGAGGAGCTCGCGCTCATCGAGCGCACGGCGTGTCCCACCGCCGGAAGCTGCGCCGGCATGTTCACCGCCAACACCATGGCCTCGGTGGCCGAGGCACTGGGCATGGCCCTGCCCGGCGGCGCGTCGGCCCCGGCCGTCGATCGCCGGCGCGATGACCTCGCCTTCGAGAGCGGACGGGCCGTCGTGCGCCTGCTGGAGGCGGGGATCCGGCCCCGGCAGATCATGACCAAGGCGGCCTTCGAGAACGCCATCGCCGTGGTCATGGCCTTGGGTGGCTCCACGAACGCGGTGCTGCACCTCCTGGCCATCGCGCACGAGACTGACGTCGAGCTCGGTCTCGACGACTTCGACCGGATCGGGCGCCGCGTCCCGCACCTGGCCGACACCAAGCCCCACGGCCGCTACCACATGACCGACATCGACCGCATCGGCGGGCTTCCCGTCGTGCTGGCCGAGCTTCTCGACGCCGGGCTCATCGACGGCGACTGCCTGACCGTGACCGGCCGGACCATGGCCGAGAACCTGGCCGAGATCTCACCCCCCGCACCCGACGGGGATGTCGTGCACCGCCTGGACGATCCGATCCACGCCGACGGGGGCATCGCCACGCTGTCGGGGTCGCTCGCCCCCGCAGGGGCGGTGGTGAAGGTGGCCGGCATCGACCAGTCGCGCTTCGACGGTCCCGCCCGGGTCTTCGACGGCGAGGACGGCGCCATGGAGGCCATCCTCGCCGGCGCCATCCAGCCCGGCAGCGTGGTCGTGATCCGCTACGAGGGCCCGAAGGGAGGGCCAGGGATGCGGGAGATGCTGGCTGTGACGGGGGCCATGAAGGGCGCGGGCCGGGGCGCCGACTGCGCCCTGTTGACCGACGGCCGGTTCTCCGGAGGGACGCACGGCTTCTGCATCGGCCACGTCGCACCGGAGGCGGTCGACGGAGGGCCGATCGCCCTGGTCGCCGACGGGGACCGCATCGTCGTGGACGTCGCCTCCCGGACCGTCGATCTGCTGGTAGATCCCGCCGAGCTGCAGCGTCGCCGGGCGGACTTGAAGCTGCCGCCGCCCCGGTACACAAGAGGGGTCCTGGCAAAGTACGCCCGCCTGGCGACGGGCGCCGAGCTGGGTGCGGTGACCGAGCCCTGACCAGGCTGGGGCCCGGTTGTCACGGCCGCCGGCCGGGCCGCCCTACACTTGGGGGAGCGAGGAAGTCAGTCGGACTTGCTCAAGGTTAGAGAAGAGAGAGCGTTGGCTACAGGCACAGTGAAGTTCTTCAATGCAGAGAAGGGCTTCGGATTCATCTCCCGTGAGCAGGGTGACGACGTCTTCGTCCACTACTCCAACATCCAGGGCAGCGGCTACCGGTCGCTCGAGACCGGCCAGGTCGTCGAGTTCGACGTGGGTCCGGGCCGAAAGGGGGAGGAAGCCCAGAACGTGCGTCTCGTCTGACGAGGCGACCGGCGTCCTGGGGCGCCGCCGGCGACTCACGTCGGCGGCGCCACTCTCTCCCCAGAAGGGACTGCAGATGAGCGCGCAGCGAACAAGCTTCGGCAAGCTCGAGCGCGACCGCAACAAGAAGGCCCGTGCGGCCGCCAAGCGGGAGCGCCGCCAGGGTCGTGCGTCGGAGTCGGATGCCGCACCGGAGGATTCCGGGTCGAGCGGCTCCGACTCGAACCGTGCCGACTCCAGTGAGGTCCTCGAGCATCTCGCCGCCATCCACGAGCGCTTCGAGGAAGGCGCCATAAGCTACGAGGAGCTCGAGGAGCGAAAGGCCGAGCTGCTCGCCCGCCTCGAGATCGACTGAACCCGAGACCGGCTGATTGACTGCCGCGCCCGCCGTTCATCGCTTGCGGGCCCGCAACACTGCGGCGGAGTCGGACAACCGTATCCATGACGACGCCGTAGCCCGTCGCTACGGCTACAGCGGCGGGCTGGTGCCGGGCGTCACGGTCTATGCCTACATCACCCACTCGGTCGTCGAGAGGTGGGGCCTGGCATGGCTCGAGCGGGGGACGATGGACGTGCGCTTCGTCGCACCCGTCTACGACGGCGACGAGATCGTGGTGGGTCCGGCCCGGGAGCCGGGCGCTCTGGCTGTCGAGCTGGGGGTCACCAACGGCGAGGGTCGACTCTGCGCCACGGCCAGGGCCGGGCTTCCGGCAGCCCCTTCAGAGCTCCCTGACCCGGGGGACTGGGCGGTCGTGCCACTGCCGGCGCCAGACGAACGCCGTCTGGCGGCGCGCGACGCATTCCGGAAGGTCGAGACGCTGGGCGCGCTGGGAGCGACATTTCGGGCCGATGCCGGGGCGGCCTACGCGGACGCCGTCGGAGACGATCTGGCGGTCTACAGGGGCCCGAACGCGGTGGCCCATCCGGGCTGGCTGCTCTCGCTGGCCAACTACGTGCTGGCATCGAACGTCGCCCTCGGGCCGTGGATCCACACCGCCAGCGAGGTGCGACACCTCGGCCCGGTGACCGACGGCGACCGGGTCTCCGTCCGGGCCCGAGTGGTCGACCTCTCGGAGGCTCGCGGTCACGAGCTGGTCCACCTCGACGTCATCATGGTGGTCGGCGACCGTGCGGTGCAGCGGGTCCGGCACTCGGCCATCTACCGCCTCCGCCCACCGGCCGAGGCGAGTACCTAGCCGCGCGGGTTGCGGACCCTCGGGTCCCGTGCGACACTCATGGCGATGCCCGCCCGCGACACCCTCGTAGTGATCACCTAGCGCACGCCCACCTCA
>DASXYV010000461.1:0-2456 GCA_036502305.1 Acidimicrobiales bacterium | reverse complement strand
GATGTTGAGCACGCCCTGGCCCCCCTTCAGCAGGTCGACGACCTGCTCGCCCGAGTGGGCGAGGAGCGAGTCCGATCCCCCGAGGACCAGGTTCGCCGAGGCGACGTCCGCGCCCAGGTTCTCCCGGAGGCACTGGATGGCCCGGCGGGTGGACTGGAGGGACACGCCGGCGTCCAGCAGCTGCTTGATCACCTTGAGCTCGAGCAGGTCCCGGTACGAGTACCGCCGCTGGGACCCGCTCCCCCGGGCCTCCGAGATGGAGGGACGCAGCAGGTCGGTCCGGGCCCAGTAGTCGAGCTGGCGGTAGGTGATGCCGACGATCGCACAGACCTGGGGACCGCGGAACCCGTCCTCTGTCATAGCAACCTGCCTCCAGGCCGGCCGACCCGCCTGAGTGAGACCTGTCGCCAGGTCGCCACTGACCGGGTCGCCGGCTCACGTCGTGGCACTCACACGGACGTAGTTACGTCCTTGTGACAGGGTACGCTTCGGCCTCCTGGGCGTCAACGTGGGGGGTGGCGACCGCCGGGCAGGCCGTCCCCCCGTCCTGTCTAGGAGCTGAAGTCCTCGGGCCGGATGTTCTGCAGGAACTGGCGGAACTCGCCCACCAGCTCCTCCGGATTGGCCGGCTCGTCGTCCTCGACCTCGGTCTGGAGGACCACACCCTCGGCGTCGAGGAGGTCGTCAGCGACGTACAGGGAGGTCCCGAGGCGAGCGGCGAGGGCGATGGCGTCCGAGGGACGGCTGGACACCGTGGGGCTCTGTTCGCCCATCCGCAGCTGCAGCTCGGCGTAGTAGGTCGCCGACCTGAGCTCGGTGATCACGACCCGCTCCACGCTGGCCCCCAGAGCGGCCAGCATGTCCCTCATCAGGTCGTGGGTCATCGGTCGGGGGGTGGTCACGCCTTGGAGGGCAAAGGCGATCGCCGTGGCCTCGGGCGCCCCGATGAAGATCGGGAGGGTGCGTCTGGCGCCTTCGGTCTCCTGGAGCAGCACCACTGGCGTATTCGATTGGAGGTCAACCCGCACGGCTGCCAAGTGCACCTCGACCATACGAGCAACTTAGCGTGAGAACAGCTCTTCCACATGTGCATCTGGCTCGACCCGGAGGGCAGCGAGGTCGCCGGCCACGACCCTGTCGAGGTTGCGGTAGCGCTCCGCGTAGTCAAGGCCGTAGCCGAGGACGAACTCGTCCTCGATGGAGAAGCCGACGAACCGGATCGGAGTGGGCACGATGCGACGGGCGGCCTTGTCCAGCAGGGCGCACACCTCGAGCGAACGCGGGCCGCGCCGCTCGAGCTCGCCGAGGATGTAGGTGAGCGTGAGGCCCGTATCGACGATGTCCTCGACCAGCACCACGTTCTGATCGGAGATGTCGGTGTCGAGGTCTTTCACGATGCGCACCCGTCCGGTCCCCTCGGCATAGGACGAGATGGCCAGGAAGTCGACCTGACACGACACGGTGACGAAGCGCACCAGGTCGGCCAGAAAGCACACGCTGCCTTTGAGCACCGCCACCAGCACCACCCCGCGTGGGTACGCCGCGGACAGCTCCGCCCCCAGACGGGCCACCCCGGTCCTCAGCTCGTCGCCGTCGATGAGGACCCGGGCCGGTGCCGCTCTCACCCCCCGGTGTTGTCTTTGAGGGCGGTCCGCAGGAGCGAGCCTCGAAGCCCTTGGCCGAGGCGCGCCAGCTCGGCCAACGTTTCCACGGCGCGTCGCCTGGCAACCGGGTTGCGCTGCTTGAGCATTGGCATGACGATCTGCTCGAAGAACGACGCTTCACGGTCCGCCGCCGTGCGGTACATCCGCAGATGTCGGGCCTCGATACCGAACCGACGGAAGCCTGCCGCCAGGCGGGCGACCGTCAAGGACTCCTCGTCGAAGTAGACCGTGTCACCGACCGACCGCCCGACGAGCAGGCCGTAGCGTTCCAGCTCGCGCAGCTCCTCCGCGCTCAGGCCGCTCGCCTCCGACAGCTCCTCGGCGGTGAGGTTCACGCCAGAGAGTCCGATCGACAGTGGACTGCCGGTCTCCTCCTCGGCCGCCCTCTCCTTGGCCGCCGGCCGCCGGCCGCCCTGCTCTTCTCGCCGGCCTTCCGCGCCGGCGGTGTCCTCTGGCCGGCTTCCTCGGCCGGCGGTGTCCGCTCGCCGGACTGCCGGGCCGGCTGCCGGTGGTGCCGACTGGCTCTGTGCCCCGCCCCGCGCTCGGGCTGCGGCCGCCGGGGGCCCGGCGGCACCGAGGCGACCGCCCCGTGGCTGCGTCGCGACCCCCGCGTGGCTCCGGGCCCCGCTTGTTGCCGCCGCCGGCGACACGGTCGACGTCTGGGCGGTCGGCTCCCGGCCTGTCGCCTCGGGGGCTCTGGGCTCCCGGGCCCTCGCCTCGCCTGCCGGCGCTCCCGGATCCCGGTCGTCCGAACCCTCGGCCGGATCCCCCTGACGGTGCTCGGGGCCCTGG